>WALD01000109.1 GCA_015523055.1 Candidatus Altarchaeota archaeon | reverse complement strand
GCTCGGAGATGTGTATAAGAGACAGACGTAAAATAATAACTCAGATAATCTCAATAATCTCAGAAATTTTAGCATTTGTTCTCAATCCAAGCCCTGAGAAGTGGGTTCTTTCCGCATCAAAACCCTTTTCTGCCAGATGCCTCATTATATCCGGCATTGGAGTCGCTGGCTTCCGCATCTTCTTGAAGATTTTGTGGATGTTATAGTAGGGTAATACAATATTCTGCTCCGGGCCGATGAGGCTGCTGAGCTTTACTGCATCACTCCCCCTGTTGAATTCAGAATTCATCAGTTCCTCCTCCAGAGAATGACAAAATTCCTTATCTGCGAATTCTCCGCTCCAGAGAGGGCCTGCTGTTTCCAGCCTTCCACCGCAGTGGCATTTCTGTGATAATTCGTTAATACCTCTATAATCTCTCCATAGACATGAAAAACAATGCTGAATGAAATTCAGATTCTTCAGCGTGTCATTTACCCGGTGCCCCCCTCTCACAACCCTCAGATAGGTCCTGAAATAGTGCCTTGTGCAGTGGGAGAAGAGGGGCTGGATCCCGAATTCATGTCTGAGGGCATTCCTTGCAACAAAGCCAATGAGAATCCTGAGCCCTAATTCATTGTAGTAATCGGTCCTGAGGGGGACAGAGTCGTACTTCCTCCTGCATGCCTTTGGATAGGTTCCACAGAGTGCGGATGTGTCCGTTGCAGTAACGGCAAGAATTCCTTTATTCTTTAGAGAATGGAGCGCTGAGTCAATAAACCTCCCGGGGGGTCCAAAGGGGTCAATATCGATAAATTCAAATCTTTCGTTTGCAAGAAGCTGGTTTGCATCCAGTCTGGTGATTCTGCATTCAACCCCATTAAGCCTGCAGTTCTTCCTCATCAGCTCTACAGCCCCTGGATTCAGGTCATTCATTGTGGTAGGGATATCTGCCTCTTTCGCAACCCTCACGCCCCTTGCTCCGCTCCCGGCTAACAAATCGCAGAATTCCCGCGGCTTTAGAATTCTGGCAACCGCGATCGAGATGTCTCTGCTAAGCTCCATCTCAGGGTTGTAGAAAACGGGATTCTTCTTCGTCAGCTTCTCTTCCTGCGGGACAATCAACCTCGTTCGCCCCTCAACGACCTCAACGAGATTCATGCTTATATATTGACCTGATTACAAAATTAACCATATGAGGATTATTGTTGCAATAACCGGGGCATCTGGAGCTGTAATCGCAGAGAGACTTCTGGATGTTCTGAAAAAAAAGAGAATTGAGACCCATCTCATTATCTCAGAGGCAGGGAAAAGGGTAATGGACTATGAGCTGAAGAATTTTAGGGAGATTCGTGGTCTTTCCACCTTTCAGTATGATGAGAACGAAATTGATGCAGGAATTGCCAGCTCCTCAAACAGAGCTGATGCCATGGTGATAGTTCCCTGCTCACTGAAGACACTCTCTGCAGTTGCCAACGGCTTCTGCGATAATCTCATAACCCGGTGTGCAGAGAACATGCTAAAACTTAACCGCCGACTTGTGGTGGTTCCGAGGGACACCCCCCTGAGCCTTGCAGCAATCGGGAACATGCGCAAACTAAAACTGGCTGGGGCAGTAATCCTGCCTCCTAACATGGCTTACTACTACAAGCCGGAGTCTGTTGACGATGTAACAGACTTCTTTGCCGGGAAGATTCTTGATTCTCTTGAAATAGAGCAGGATCTTTACAGGAGATGGGGGGATGGCCCGTAGGTTCCCGATTTTATCCGGCTTAGCACCCTTGAATTCAGCCGGGTGGAATTCTTCCATTGCCTGTTGAGATTTTAGTAATGCAACTATATTTAATATATGAATGTTCTGTTCCTTCGGATAAAGGACCTGAAGAACTCAAGGTACCTGCGGGAAGGGAGCAGGAACCTTCTTGAAACGGAGTTTGGAACGGGGGACACAGTAGCACTCTGCGGCAGGCTGGAGAATATAAAATACACCCAATACGGTCCAAGGGTGTGGATTAATGACGGGAATTCACTCGGCGTGACGGTAGGGACATTTAACAAGAGTGTCAGGAAGGATGCCCAGGAGATAATGCAGGGCTTCAGGGCAGGGGATGAAAAATATCTTCTGCTCTATGGTAATCCCTATGAAACGGACCAGCTCTACATCAATGTGAACCATGCGAATGGGGTAATTCCTGTCAGCAGGGAAAATTACGAAAGATTCCATCAACTGCTGAGAGAGAGCAGGAGGTATATCCGGGAAAAACTCGGCCTTCCTGCCGGGGATGAAACAACCCGGGAGAAGCTAACCGCCATCACGAATTCAGAGGTTCTGGATATAATAAAGGAGAGGGACAGGGGTAACGGGGTCAGAATGGAGGACGTCCTGAACCTCTTTGAGGACCGGAAGTTCATAGAGGATAAAGTCTTTGAGTTGATGGAATCGGGGGCACTTTATGAACCAAAACCGGGCATCCTGAAGGCAATCATCTGAGTTTTTTCAGTGCCAGCTCTCCAATTAAAACCCCGATAACCGCCCCTGCAAGGACATCGTGCGGGTAATGCACCCCCAGATATATTCTGCTCATGCTCGTCAGAACTGCATAGATAAGAAATCCAACAAAGAATCTTCTGTCATAGGCTGTAAAGGGAAGAACAGCGAAGAGAACAGCCGCATGAATGCTCGGGAAAGAGGATGTAGCAAGATTAAAGGGGAATACAGAACTTCTGCAGTAAGGAACTCCATTGACAAGGACTCTGTGGACAAACGGGAGGGAGGATTTGCACGGCCTGGGCCATCCGGTGATGAACTTCAATAAAATCCCAAAAAGTGTTGAGGCAAGAACTGAAAGACCCAGCGCCGGAAATTTTCTCCTTCTCCTGTAAAAAAAGTATAGGGCTATCAGGATAATGACATATAAGAGGGTCTCGCTAAGAGCCAGCATCAGGAAATCCAGCCACGGTGTTGCTATCCATCCTACAAAGTAGAATATCTCCTCTTCCATCATATACTCACCAATGCAACCGTAATGGCACCAAAGATAATACAGAAGAGGTCAAACCTGATTCTGTGCGCAATCCTCATGAGCAGGTCAATGCTCAGATAACCAACGATGAAAGAAAAGAGAATTCCAACAAGGAGGAATAGGGGATTGAATGCCCTCATACCCCCTCCCATAAACTCAAGGACATTCGCTCCGATTACTGCCGGGATAGACATCAGAAAAGAGAGCCTGAGGGCGTCCTCCTGCCTGACTCTTGTGAAAAGCAGGGCAGAGATTGTAATCCCGCTCCTTGAAATTCCGGGTAGTATTGCAATGCCCTGCGAGATTCCGGCAATCGCCATGTCTGTAATGGTGATGTTCTTCAGCTCCTTCCTGCCAGCTCTCCCTTTTGATACATAGAGAATCAAACCGGTGGACATGAGAAAGATTCCAATTATCGCCATAACCAACCCACCATAAAGCGACAAAAACATGTCCTTCATCAACATATAGATGGGAATTCCAATTATTGTAGTGAATAAAGTGGATACAAGAATGAACTGGACCAGTTTATCCTCCCTGAATTCAGGCAATGAATAGAGTATTCTCTTGACATCACCCCAGAATCTTAGGATTACGGCCAGGAGGGTTCCCAGATGGAGGTAGATTACAAGGGAAAAGGCGTCCCCAACACCCAACCCGAAGAAGGTTATCATTGCACCCATCCCCTGACCCGAACTGCTTATCGGTAGCCACTCCGTAATCCCCTGAAGAATTCCAAGAATTATTGCAGAAATCAGATCCATTATGAATTATTTTTGTTGCGAGTGTTAAATACTCCGATAGCACGGTTATAATCCCTCCTTAAATACCCCCCCTCTGAATTCCTCTGCTATGACCAGGGATTCCCCCGCCCCCGGATTATGCCCTTACAAAAACTGAGGGCAACAGCTTTTTCACCTTACCATTACAGCAGATCCTCTGTCAAAATCCCTAACCTCCTGGGGCGATAGGGTAAGGGTTCCTGTTCTTATCAGATTATCCTCTTTATCAACAACGAGGGCCTCATCTCCTGCTCTCAGGTCAGAATCTATCCCGGTAACAAATTTCGCAAAGACACTCCTCCCATCCCTGACGAATGGAACCGCATCATCACGGATGACGACCCTGTTTCTCGGGGGTCCGAATTTTTCCTTTATACCCCTAACAAGACTCCCCTTTGGGATTATGAAATGATCCGATGCCCTGACAGAGGCAATCAGTTCCTTCCCCTCGTAAATCCATCTTATTCTCCCTGTCTTGCGCGACTTCTTTATCCTTGCTCCGGAAGGGATTAATCCACCAGCCCCACGGCCAAACTGGTAATCCATTATTCCCCTTACCTTATCCAGGTCAGAAAGTTTATTGCCCGAAGAATTGAAGGGATATAGTTCTGAAATCTCGGCAGGAATCTTTCCAAAGGGTGGAATTCCAATCATATTCTCAGAAGAAACCCTCCTGGCCCTGAATCTTGCATTCACCACCTCTGTCCTGTGCTTTGCCTCAAAGCCGAGAGACTGGAAAGCCGATTTCTTCCTGATGGGGTCAAATTTTGACAGCCATCTCCTGTGCCTCAACATCCTCCTCAATCCATCAAGAAGCGAAGGGTGGGCCCTTGTCCTTATGCTGAGCAATTCCCAGAGCGAACCCTCCCGTATTGCCTCTTTAACCCGGTTAATCTCCTCGTTGGTCACATAAAGATTGTGTCTTGCCAGTTCTTTGATCCTCTCTTCCTCAGGCAACTCCTTCAGTTCAGTTCCATATTTGTTGCAGACCGGACAGGAGCAGGGCAGATATTCGAGGTCATCAAGCCTCTTCGTTCCGTTCTCCGTCATGTACCTCCCTTCTCTGGCATAGAGGGCGTAGGCCGCAGAGTCAAACAGGTCGCAACCAAGGGCAACCGCGATAGAGAACGAAACAGGATGACCAAGCCCAAAGGCATGGACAACCCTGCTGGAAGGGAGATTCTTCTTTACCGTTGCTATTATATCAACAAGGTCGGGGAATCTGTAATCCTCCATCAGGGTTACTATGCCCCCTATTGCACAGATATCAAAATTCCTCCCGATATTCTTCGCTGCTTTCCTCCTCAGGTCAAGGTAAGTGGAACCCTGAATTCCCGCATTTACCACGAATTCAGCGTTTGTTGCCTCCTTTGCCCTCTTCAATGTAAGGTCTAACTGTTCCTCAACCCTTGGTTTATAGGCATCCGGCATGGAGGGAATGTCAAGGAAAGAGCCGATGTCAGAGCCAATGTCCTCCTGAAATTTTATAATCTCAGAATTGTTTGTCAGAACACTGCCGTAGTTCATTAGCTGATAGGAACCGGAATCAGTAGCAACGACTCCATCAAAACCAAGGTAGTTGTGAATTCCTTTCCTTAGAACCCTCCTCCTTAACTCCCTGTCCCTGAGGATTATGTAGGAATTCGTCATGAGAATTCGGGCGTTAAATTCATCCTTTAATTCCTCTGCCGGAATCAGCGGCTTCTTCGGGTTGTAGACAGGCATCAGGGCAGGGGTTTCAATCCTTTTTCCATTCAGCTCAAGCCTCCCTATTCTGGCTGCGATGTCCTTGTGCAGGATTTCAAAACTCACCTTTTTCATCATGGTTTTTTAATACCTGTTCGTATATCTGTTTGTATATATAGCATATAGATAGTTATACAGAGGATAAAAATGGAACTGAGCGTTGGAGATGTAATGACGAGGGGCGTTATCTATGTATTGCCGGGCGAGAGTATTAACAGAGTGGCGGAGATAATGAGAAAAAACGACATTGACTCTGTGATTGTGATGGACAAAGGCAAGGGGGTCGGTATGGTGACCGACACAGACATCATCGTGAAGGTGGTGGCTGAGGGAAAGAATCCCGGAACCGTAGCTGTTAGAGATATAATGACCTCTCCCCTGCTTATGATAACCCCTGAGAAGGACATAGACGAGGCAACGAATCTGATGAAGGAGAACGATGTCAAAAGATTGGTCGTAACCCAGGATAACAACATAGTCGGAATCATCACAGTCTTTGATTTGATAAGTGTAGAACCGGCAATTCACACACTTATCAAGGAACATTCAGAGTGGAACATTACAGACATATCCTCGCCAGCTGGAACCATATCTGGAATATGTGAGGGGTGTGGAAATTACTCTGAGAATCTTATGAACCTGAACGGAAGGCTTCTATGTGAGGATTGCATCAAGGAGTAATGACGACTATCTGCTGCATCTCGGACAGCCACCTAGGCTATAGACACCGGATGAAAAAACAGAGGCTTCTGGACTACGAGAATTCCTTTCAGGGGGCAATTTCGAGGGCAATGGAGCTAAATCCCTCCCTGATAATCTTCGGTGGCGATCTGGTGCATCATCCAAGACCAGAGCCAAAGAGCCTCCGTACCCTGATAAAGAATCTGATTGGTATTGCAGAAAAGATACCTGTCATTATCTGCATCGGCAACCATGAGATTGAGGGTCATCTCGGGACAGCATATACCCCCATATTCTCTGATCTACACGAAAACATCCATGTCCTGAGCACCGATAACCCCCACATTACCCTTGACATCGGCGAAAAGAGGGTTGGAGTCCATGGATTTCAGTACCTCAGGAGCAGAAGGCTTGCAGAGGAGAAATTGTTAGAGGTATCAAGATTTGAGCCAAATGATTATGATATCCTCTGCTTACACCAGGGCATAGAACGATATCTCAACCCGTTTGAGCTCTCACTCAGGGCTCTCAGGGAGGTTGCAGGAAAATTTAATCTCATTCTCTCCGGACATGTCCATAAACACCAAGAGATAAAGGAGCTTATGGATATTACACCCGCCTATTACATCGGCTCCACTGAAAGAATAAGCTTCAACGAGGCAGGGAATTCTACCGGATTTATCGCATTGAGAGAATTCAGTCGGGTTGAATTCATCCCTGTAAGATCTGCAAGGATGGAATCAGTCAAGGAGAATCTCGGTATGATGAAGCCGGAGGAGGTCAACAGGGCTATTGAGGAAATTATAAGGGAGAGGAGGGGCAGGATTGAATGCCTCCAGATCAGGATAGATGTTAAGGTAGATGGAGACTACTTTGACCTCAGGCACGACTGGAGCCAAGAGCAGGGCTTCAAAATCCTTGATGTCAATGTTCTTCCATCAGCCGGAGAGGAGTTCAGGAGCCTTGAGAGGATTAATATCAGCAAGGACCTCATAGAGGATTACTTCGAGAAGAGCGGCATGCATGACCGGAATGACCTTCGGGAGGTCTGCAAGGGATTATATGAAAGATATGCCGGGGGATTTAAGCGGTGAATTCTAATTATTCAATCTAATAGGGGGTCCGTAGCTATGGTAGGTATCGGTAAGGAATTTGATGGAATTCTCGGCGGCCACCTGATTGAGAGGAATCTGACGCACATCTATGGTGTGCCTGCATCGGGTAAGACGACCCTGGCTTTGATTGCAACAGCAAATGCTACAAAGGAGGGGAAGGTGATCTATATTGACCCGGAGGGGGGATTCTCTGTTGAGAGGCTTAAACAGATAGCTGGAAACAGACTCAATAATATCCTTGAGAGTGTAATACTAATAGAACCGACAGATTTCGACGAGCAGAAGGTCGCCATAAAAAAGCTTCCCGACGTGGTTGAGAGTTCAAGGGCATCCCTTGTTATTGTGGATTCAATAGCTATGCTCTATCGCCTTGAGGAGAACCGGGACATAAAGGGACTTGGCAGGCAGCTGGCTCAATTGCTCAGAATAGCAAGGAAATTCAATATTCCCGTGCTGATTACAAACCAGGTTTATACGAACATAGAGACCGGGGGCATAATCCCTGTTGGAAGCGACATAATGCGGTACTGGTCAAAGATTATGATAGAGCTGGAAAAGAAAGAGAATTCAAGAATAGCCATTCTGAGAAAGCATAAATTCATGCCTGAGGGACTGAAACTGGAGTTCAGGATAATCAACTCCGGAATAGAGGTCATCGGAGCAGGGGTTTCCGCATACCTGACCAATGAATATGAAATCAAGAAAACCAAAGATTATTGAGAAACCGTGGGGTAGAGAGATATGGGTGGCAGAGGAGCCTGAATACCTTGGAAAGATTCTTGAGATCAGGAAGGGGGAGCGGTCAAGTCTCCAGTATCACAAGAAGAAGAAGGAAACGATGTATCTGCTGAAGGGAAAATTGAGAATAACCGGCGGCAGGGAGGAGGTAGTTATGGAGGAGGGGGACTCCATAACCCTGAACCCAGGGGATATTCACCGCATTGTCCCTGAGGAGGATGCCATTATCCTTGAGGTAAGCACATACCACCCGGAGGATGTAGTAAGGCTTGAAGATGACTACGGTAGAGAAGACTAAAAATATTGGATAGAACTATAGCAGGATGAATAAAGAATCCGATTTTACGGATAATGTAATAAAATCGTTTAGGACCACAATTGCGGAGATAGAAAAGGGTTCTTCAGAATTGGAACTCAGACGAACCTTTGATGAATTGTTTTTAAGGCGTGTATTGGGTTATGAAAGAAGGGATATTAAATGGGAAAAGAAAAGAGCAGATTTAACTATATTTGACGAAAACAACTTTGCAGTTGTTAAAATAGAGACCAAGAGACCTCAGGAGGACATTGACAGTATAAAACACGAAGAACAGGCATTTAAGTATGAAGAGGAAACCACAAAATACATAGGACTAACTAATTTCCTGCGATTAAAGGTATGGAAGATTAAAAAAACAGGAAGTGAGTTGAGGGCAGATTTGGATTTTTCTAAGATTCTGAATCGCAAGCCATTGGAGTTATCATCAGGGGAAAAAACGCAAATACTGTTTCTTAACAATCTGAGTAAGGAGATTTTGTTTAACCCGAACAAATACAGAGAATTTGATGGAACCTATGCAAGGATTGATATAACGAAGGAAGCCGGATTTAGAAAACTACTGGACAGGCTGAATTTTATTGCCAATAACCTCCTTTTGGGCTATACGTTAAGGGCGTTTGGGGAGTACAAGGAAGGATACGAGAAGTACACCCACGAACTCAACAATATTGATGAAGAACTGAGAAAAAACGGAGATAAAGAACTTAATCACTCAATCATTAGATATAGGCAGAAGACGGAGGAGAAGTACAAAAAATATCTATCCTTTTCCGGTTTTGGTCTATGGAAGGAGTACTCCGGGAAAAGCGATCTACCTGATGATGAGGTTAAAGAAGTATTCTGCAAAGAAAGCATATATGTCCTTCTGAACAAGTTACTTTTCATAAGAATATGTGAAGATAAAGGACTACTACCCAAGAATATCTCCAACGGCGGCATAGAAATATTAAGACAGAGAACGATACATGAGGATAGCGAGTACAAGGAGGTGCTTGACTGGGCATTTAACATTGCTTCAGGTCTATATCCTCATTTTTATGAGATTGGCATCCTTGACTGGTTCAGGACAGGTGATGGGGAACTGAATCAAATCCTGAATAGGATCCTATGGATTCTGAACCAGTTTGATTTCACGCACGTTGACAGGGACATCCTAGGGAACCTCTATGAGAAGTATCTGCCTAGCGGCGAAAGAAAGAGGTTGGGGGAGTTCTACACACCCATAGAAGTAATTGATTACATCCTGACATCTATTAGATACACTTATAGCCACGACATAGAAACCAATGATCTACTTGATCCCGCGTGCGGTTCGGGGGGTTTCCTTGTGAGAGCAACAAGAAGACTTACGAGCAGGTTCTTGATGAAATTCGGTAAGGCAGATAAAAAAGAACTGAGAGACCCAAAAAACTGGAAGGAGATAGTGGGGAGATTAAGTCCCGATGAAGCAAAGATAATTCTTGAGGCAATAAAGGGACACATCTATGGATTAGATATTAATCCATTCGCCTGCCACATCGCAGAGATGAATATGCTTTTCCAGATAGTAGATTTATACCAGAAAGTCAGGGAGAATAACAAGGACTATAAACTTGGGAGATTCAGGATTTACAGGACGAACTCCCTTGAACTCCCAAAACAAAAACAGATTCTGGATTACAGCTATACAACCTTTCTGGAGGAACAGGAGGAAATCAATGAAATCAAGAATAAGAAATTTGACTTTGTAGTGGGGAATCCGCCTTATGTCAGGGTGCAGTTGCTGGATGAGGGGACTAGAAAATACCTTACAGAAAATTATTTATCGGCATATAGTAATTTTGATCTATATGTTCCCTTCATAGAACGGGGCTTAAAATGGCTTAATGATGGGGGAGGTTTTGGTTACATAACTTCCAACCAGTTTATGAATAGGGAGTATGGTAAGAAGTTAAGAAAATACATTTTGGAGAACTCCAAGATACTTAGCATAATCGATTTTGGAGATTCAGGAGTGTTTAGAGATGTTACAAACTATCCAGCAATTCTCATTTTCAAAAAAAGTAAAACGAAAGATGGATTATTCAGGTTCATAAGAGTTAAAGCACCAAAAGATGATTTGATTAAGGACATATTCTTCAGTTTTGGAAAGAAGGAACAGTATGGTTCTTATTTTGATCTGTATGAGTTAGAGCAAAATAAACTTGGTGAAGATTCTTGGCAATTGGCTCCCGAGGTAGAATCAAAAATATTAAACAGGATAGAGGATAATGGCACGCCTTTAGGGAATATCAGTAAAATCCTTTATGGTATTTTGTCAGGCAAAGATCCCATTTATGTTGGAACAATAACAAAATATATCAATGAAAGAATCGTAGAGTTCTCATCCAAAAAAGATAAAGCACAAATAGAAAAGGAGTTATTAAAACCCATCCTACGGGGCAGAGAGGTAAGAAGATGGAATATCGGTTGGGCTGGTTCTTACGTTGTATGTCCTCATAGGGTAAAGGATGAAAAATTTTTGCCAATATCTGAAAAGGAGATTAGAGACCAATATTCAAATACCTACGATTTTCTTAAAAACAATGAAACTGAACTTAGAAAAAGATTGATGTATGGAAAAACAGCAGAACAAAGAACAGGTGTTTGGTATTCTCTTATGTACTTTGATTATGCCGATTATTATAATAAACCAAAAATACTAACTCCTGCCCTCACAGATAAAAACAATTTTGCTTTGGATGATAACGGTTATTTCTTTGTAGGTGGAACCGCGGGAGTTTATGCCATCATCCCTACAGATGAAGATGTCAATATCAAATTTCTTTTAGGTATTCTAAACTCAAAGGTTTCAGAATATTATCTGAAATATATTGCACCAATAAAACAGAGTGGTTATTACCAATACAGCACAAAATATTTAGAAAAACTTCCTATCAAGCTCCCAGAAACGCCAGAAGAAAAGAAAATCGCAAACCAAATAACTAAGAAAGTAGACGAAATTTTAGACCTAACCAAAAAGTCAGAGCCAATAAACATAGAAGAACTACTAAACGGACAGGAAACGCAAAAACTTTACAACCTCTCATCTGTTTCTTTTCAGATAAAAGACAGTGCCAGATTTGAGAAATCTGATGTTAAGGGCGACAAAATTTTCATTAATTCGGATGATTATGTGCAGATAAAAAACAAAAAGGTTCTCGATTTTGCTGTGATTTATCTCAATTCTATTTCAGAGAAACTGAAGAAGACGAAAGACATTAAAGGAATAATCCACAACATAAAGGTTCCAAAATCTGATAGGATTCTAAAGGAGATTGTAGAGAAAGGCACCTTCAACAGTAGTGAAGTTAAAGGAAAAATTGAGAAAATCGAGAATGAAATAAATGAACTGGTTTATGGGCTTTATAAGATTGATAATAATGAAAAAAGGATTATTGAAGGGGGAATATAAAAATGGTAACAATCGTAACCGGCGGACACTTTGGAGATGAGGGAAAGGGGAAAATAGTATCCTACCTTGCCCTTAAGGACAAACCAGATATCGTCGCAAGGGCTGGTGTAGGCCCAAACGCAGGGCACACGATCTATAATGCAGGGAAGAAATTTGGGCTGAGGATGGTTCCCTGCGGTTTCGTGAACGAGAGTTCAAAACTGATGATTGGAGCAGGAGTTCTGATAAATCCAGATGTATTTCTTGAGGAGGTCAGTATGACTGGAATAGAGGGTAGAATCTTCATTGACAAAAGATGTGCAATCATAGAGGAAAAGCACAGAAATGAGGACACATCCAATTCATTCCTGAAGGATGGGGTCGGAACTACCGGGAGCGGTTGCGGCCCAGCCAATGCTGAGAGAGCCAACAGGACAATAAAGCTCGCAAAGAGCATTCCGGAACTGGAGCCGTATTTAGCTGATGTGCCTCTGGAGGTGAATTCTGCTATTGACTCAGGCAGAAATGTCCTTTTGGAAGCAAGTCAGGGCTTCGGTCTCTCTCTCTTTTATGGCACTTATCCTTATGTAACCTCAAAGGACACCTCTGCTTCCATGGCTGCTGTTGACATCGGCATAGGCCCAACGAGGGTTGACAGGGTAATGGTCATCTACAAGGCATATACAACAAGGGTAGGGGAAGGTCCTCTAAATACCATGCTGACCGAGGAGAATATAAATAATTATCCCCTATGGAAAGGCGTTCTCAAGGACGCAAGGGATAAAGGCATAGATGCAGGCACCGTAAATGAAACCCTCGCTGAATATCTGGGGGAGAAGGGGACGGTAACCATGCGAAGGAGAAGAATTGGGGACTTTGATATAGAGCTTGCAAAATACTCCGCCATGGTCAATGGAGCCACTGAGATAGGGATAGCGTGTTTAGACAAGCTGTTCCCGGAATGTTATAAGGTTACCCGCTATGATAAACTCTCTGAACGGGCGAAGGAGCATATCAGGAGGATTGAATCAGGCATCGGAATCAGGGTATCATTAATATCAACGGGGCCGGATGCCACAGATACAATTGATATGAGAGAGAAATGAATATCTCCATAATAGGTGCTGGTCCGGCTGGCTGCATTACTGCGTTGAATTCTAAAGGGCACGATGTTATCCTCTATGAGGAGCACAGAAAACAGCCAGTGCAGTGCGCCGGCCTTATAAGCATATCCGGGCTGAAAAGGCTCGGGATCCGGCCGGAATTCCTCAACAAAGTCAGGGGGGCAAGGATATATTCTCCCTCAAAAAGGCTGATTGAGATTGATGCCAGAAAAGACAAGGCCTATGTCGTTGACAGGCAAGAATTCGACGAAGAGCTGCTGAATTCTGCAATTGATTCTGGGATTGAATTTGTCAATGAGGGGGTGAAAGACATCAACAAGCTTAAGGCCGACAGAATCGTCCTTGCAACAGGCACAAACTATCAGCTGCATAGGAAACTGGGCCTTGAGACGCCGGGGGAATTCCTCCTTGGAGCGCAGTATGAACTGAAAGCTGACTGCGACCCGGATTTTGTTGAGTTGCACTTCAACGTCCCTCAATTCTTCTCATGGATAATTCCAACAGGGGATTACTGCAGGGTTGGCCTCTGCACGAGGGAAAACCCGACCCCCTGGCTTGAGGAATTTGTAAAAGAATTGAGGAGGGATGGAAGAATAAAGAATTCAAGAATATTAAAAAGGAATTATGGCATCATTCCCCTTTATGATCCAAATATCAGGACAGACTACGGCAGGATTATAACGGTTGGGGATTCAGCAGGGCATGTAAAAGCAACAACGGGGGGAGGCGTTGTAATGGGTGGTCTGGCATCAAGGCATGCTTGCAAAAAAGACTACGAAAAACTTTGGAGGGCAGAGATAGGGAGAGAACTCTGGCTCCATCTCATTCTCAGAAGATTTCTGGACAATCTCTCAAATAAAAACATAGAACGACTATTCTCCCTGGTTAACGAATACAAGGAAAGCCTCGAGAAAAAGGGCGATATGGACATTGCTTCAAGGTCGCTGTCGTCCCTTCTGATGAATCCATCATTTACATTCAGACTGCTCCTGAATTCCCCGCGATTTCTAATGGATTTGCTCTGATTTATTTAATGAATCCCATTTTTATATATGGAATTAATTACTATAGGAATAACAGCAATCAGCATGATTCTTATTGTGATGGTCCCGGGTGTTTTTCTGAGTCTTGCAATATTCCCGAAAAAGAAGGACCTTGACATAGTTGAACGGCTTGGAATAAGTATAGTTCTCGGCCTCACCTCACCCTTCCTCCTCTACTTCGGCGACAAGAATCTCTCCATGCCGATAACGGCCTTCACATCAACTGCAGCAGTCGTTCTCGTTTCTCTTATTGGCCTGGTGCTGTGGCAGGTCAGGGCCAGGATGGGTAAAAAAGATAACGAGGATTGAATATGGGAGGATTATCATCTGATTCCAGTTCAACGGACCCGCCGGGATTTGAACCCGGGTCTGGGGATATCTTTGAACTAAGCATTCCATCCCACGAATAGTTTTCTTTTGGGGGATTTGAAAATTGGCTACGCCAATTTTGAAAAATGAGAAACCCTTTGGGTTTCCCATTTGCAACACCTTTCCTTTTTCTAAAAGAAAAGGGGTTCTCCGAAGTCCCCAAGGATATCCAGACTACCCTATGGGCCCGTTAATTATATCCGATTTCGAGCAGAAATATAGCTTTTATAAGACCTTCTGGAAGGCCTTACCGGGACTAACTTCCATAAGATCAGGGCTGGTATCTACACACAAAGGATAGGAGTTATAAACGATTACATCAACTCCTATAAGGATACTACTCCTCCAGCTTCTTAATCTCCAGCACCAGCATCGGAAGAACTACTGCCGGGTCAGATACTATGCCAAGAGCTTGTGTCGTGCCACGATCCTGCAGTCTTGTTACGACATAGGGATTGATGTCTATCACCACTGTCTTTACTCTGGATGGAAGCATGTTCCCTGTTGCTATACCATGAAGCATTGAGGCATAAATCATGCACATGTCGGCATCCCGGACGTATTCTCTCATCCGGTCCTGTGCCTCCATTACATCCGTTATTGTATCCGGCAACGGACCATCGTCCCTGAGAGAGCCTCCAATCACAAACGGAATCTTTTTTTTCACACAGTTATAAAGAACACCATCCCTGAGAACCCCTCTTTCGACCGCCTTTTCTATGCTGCCTGCCTTATCTATCTCGTTGATTGCAACCAGATGGCTCTTATATCCTCTTTTTAGAACCCTTCCGCTCTTTTCGTCCATCCCAAGAGTTGTCCCAAAGAGTTGCTTTTCAACATCCATTACAGCAAACCCGTTCCCTGTAAAGATTGCCTGAACATAACCCATCTTTATAAGCTCAGAAAGGGATCTGTCTGCCCCGGTGTGAGCCATCGCAGTCCCCACAACATGGATGATAAATCCTTTCCTGTCCTTAACCCTCTTCATCTCCTTTGCAAGGTCTTTGATAAGTGAATTTATTGGCTTCTCTGGTGAGATCTCAGACGACATGAATCCAAAGATGTCTGTCGGCTCCCTTGACCTCTGAGGGGCCTCAACCCTGATACCCTTCAGCCCAACAACAACATTCTCACCCTTCTTCACCAGCCCCTGCCTCTTGCAAATGGCTTTGTTACCCTCAATGACAATAACGCAGTCCATCTCCAGGTTCCTTACCGGTTCCCATTTTCCGTTGAGATAGACAAATGTTGGATGATGCGTTGTTCCATAGAAGTTATCCGGAAGTACTTTATCTCTCGGAGCGGCAGAGGTATTCACCTCCTCTCTGGGCAGTAATGCACCCAATCTCTCCAGCTCATCAAACAGCTCTGCATGACCCTCAACGAGAATTCTGGCATAGCTCTCGTCGGTCTTTGTCTTGCCTACCTCAAGCTGAAGAATCTGAAAATTCCCGCGCATGTCCATTATCGTATCCAGAACCTTTGGAAGAATAAGAGAGTCAATTATATGGCCCCGAAGCTCAATCTCCTCTTTCATCTTATAAAAGATTAGAATCCTGGATTAAAATACATCTAC
>WALD01000108.1 GCA_015523055.1 Candidatus Altarchaeota archaeon | reverse complement strand
GCAATAGGTTTACCGTCACCATAAGGGGCATTTGTCTGGATGAGGCTTCAATAAAAAACATTATTAATTCAACCAACCATGAATTGATGGCAGGCTTTCCGAACTTCTTTGGTATTCAGAGATTCGGACCAACGAGACCAATAACCCACCTTGTCGGGAAGGAGATACTAATGCAGAATTTCCGGGGGGCTGTGATGCTCTATCTTGCAAAGAGCTATCCCGGCGAGCCGGAAGAAACAAAACAGGCAAGAGAATTCCTCCATAAAACAGAGGATTTCAGAGAGGCTGTAAAAAGGTTTCCAAAGAACCTTGGCTATGAAAGTTCCATGATAAATTATCTGATTGAGAATCCGGATGACTTCCCCGGGGCATTGAGAAGCCTCCCAAAGAAACTCGGCATGATGTTTGTTCATGCCTACCAGAGCTATATATTCAACAGGGCACTGAGCAGGTATATCCTGGAAGGATTTGACATAGAGAGATTGCCCCTGCCGGGACATGAGACGGAGCTTGATGAAATAACGGAGGAGATTCTTTTAGATGAGGGAATCTCAACCAGCGATTTTAGAATAGATGGAATGGGAGAGTTATCCTCAAAGGGAACCTACAGGGAGTGTTTTACTCCCGCTAAAAACCTTAGAATCTTGGATATTAAAAGGGATGAGTTGAACAGGGACTCCAGAAAGGCAACGCTTGAATTCTCTCTTGATAAGGGGAGCTACGCCACGACACTGTTGAGAGAATTCATGAAGAATTGCTACTGGGGATAGTTTTTCAATCCATAATCTATATAGAGTATAGGATACAGTTAAAATGGTTGATGGAAAGAAAATAGCCTTGAAGGTTGCAGAAGCCATGCATAATGATGTCGGGAGGGGGATTGTCAGGATAGATGAGAATTCAATGACGATGCTTGGAATTGTATCCGGGGATATTGTTGAAATTGTGGGGGAAAAGAGCACCGCTGCCATTGTATGGCCTTCCCACCCTCAGGACTATGGCCTTGACATAATAAGGATGGACGGTCTCATCCGGCAGAATTCCGGATCCTCTCTTGGTGACAGGGTAGAGGTAAAGAGGGTAGAATTCTATGCTGCAAAGAGGATAGTTATTGCACCGATAAAACATGAGATAAAATTTGGGGCTGACTTCGGAAGCCATCTTAAACAGAGACTCCTTGGCAGACCCATGGTCCGTGGAGACAATCTGTCGATAGGAATTCTCGGACAGGCAATTCCCTTTATTGTTGCCAATACTGACCCAAAGGGAATAGTCCAGATTCATGATGCAACGGAGCTTGAGATTAAAGAGAAACCTATGAAGGTTACTGAGGCCCCCGCTGTTCGCTATGAGGATATTGGCGGTTTGAAGGATGAGATAACCAAGATCAGGGAGATGATTGAACTTCCGATGAAACATCCTGAATTATTTGAGAAATTAGGGATAAACCCCCCCAAAGGGGTGCTTCTCTATGGCCCTCCAGGAACTGGAAAAACCCTGATTGCAAAGGCCGTTGCCAGTGAGACCAACGCCTATTTTATTCCGTTAAACGGCCCTGAGATAATGGATAAATACTATGGTGAAAGCGAAAAAAAACTCAGGGGTATGTTTGAAGAGGCACAGGAAAACGCACCATCCATAATCTTTATAGATGAGGTAGATTCCATAGCTCCCAAGAGGGAGGAGACACGGGGCGAGGTTGAGAGGAGAGTCGTTGCCCAGCTCCTTACCCTGATGGACGGCCTCACAGCGAGAGGGAATGTTATTGTCATAGCCGCTACAAACAGGCAGGATGATATAGATCCTGCATTAAGAAGGCCCGGAAGATTTGACAGAGAGATAAAGATAGGGGTCCCCGACAGGGACGGAAGAAAAGAGATACTTGAGATTCATACCAGAAGCATGCCCCTTGCAAAGAATGTAGATTTGAGGGAGATTGCCGGTTCAACCCATGGATTTGTGGGAGCAGACCTGGCTTCTCTCTCAAGGGAAGCGGCAATGAACGCATTAAAGAGAATTCTGCCAAAGATTGATCTGGAAAAGGAGGAGATTCCGGGGGATATTCTTGATGCCCTGAGGGTGGAGAGGAACGATTTTGTTGAGGCAATGAGAAGTGTGACCCCCTCGGCCTTAAGAGAGGTATTTGTTGAAATACCCGATATAAAATGGGATGATATTGGCGGCCTTAATTCCGTAAAGGAATCTCTTAAAGAGGCTGTTGAATGGCCACTCAAATATCCGGATGCATTCAAAAGGATGGGGATCAGGCCGTCCAAGGCAATCCTGCTCTATGGGCCCCCGGGGTGCGGGAAGACCTTACTTGCAAAGGCAGCAGCCAATGAATCAGAAGCGAATTTCATCTCTGTCAAAGGGCCGTCGGTTCTATCGATGTGGGTGGGAGAAAGCGAAAGAGGCATTCGCGAGATATTCAGGAAGGCAAAACAGGCAGCTCCTACAATAATCTTCTTTGACGAGATTGATGCCCTTACTCCAAGAAGAAGGGGTGGCTCAGAGGCTGGCTCTCATGTAAGCGAAACCGTAGTGAACCAAATTCTGACAGAAATGGACGGTATTGAAAGCCTTGAAAAGGTAATAGTTATAGGGGCTACAAACAGGCCAGACATCCTGGACCCCTCTCTCCTGAGACCAGGCAGGTTTGATTCAAGAATTCTTGTTCCTGCCCCGGATGAGGAAGCAAGACTTAAAATATTGGAGATCCATACAAGGAATATGCCACTTGAAGGGGTCAAGCTGGAAGAGATTGCTTCAAGAGCAAAGGATTACTCCGGGGCAGATATAGAGGCAGTCTGCAGGGAGGCTGCGATGACATCGCTGAGGGAAAACATAAAATCAAAGAAGGTTACAAAGAAGCACTTTGAGCAGGCACTGGATAAGATAAAGCCATCTGTTTCAAAGGCAGATCTTGAGAGTTATGTTGAGAGTATAAAGAATACTGATCATGTCCGGGAGCCGGCATACAGGTAATTGACATTTTTCTTATTCTTCCCAATAGATAATCTCATGGACTATGCAGAGGTTATACGAGCCATAGATACAAATTCCATCTATCTAGGGGTTTCGGCCCTGCAGCTGATGGAGAATGCGGGGAGAGTGGTAGCAGATGAAGCCGGAGAATTCAGCAGAGTCGCTGTCTTCTGTGGAAATGGAAACAATGGGGGGGATGGACTGGTCGCTGCAAGACATCTTTCCTCCAGAGGGAAGATAGTGAGTGTCTATATTCTTGAAGGCAAAAAAACGAATGCAAACCAGAAGGGGGTTGATGTAATAAGGAATCTGTCATCCATTAAGATTGAAACGATAAAGGACAGTAGTGATTGTAACCGGGTAGGGAAGGAACTGAAGGGATTTGACCTTATTATTGACGCCCTTCTGGGAGTTGGAGTAAAGGGCGAACCCAGAGAACCCATAAAAAGCCTTGTTGGTATAATAAACAGAGCCAGGGCATTTAAGCTATCTGTGGATGTTCCAACGCCTGGAATCAAGGCAGACCTTACAGTCTCTTTTCATATTGGAAAAACCGATAATGCAAAGGTAGTTGACATAGGAATTCCCCCAGAGGCAGAGTTGCAATGCGGCCCGGGGGATGTCCTGAGAGTAATCCCCCAGAGAAAGGGCAGGGAACATAAGGGAGAATTTGGCAGGGTTCTTGTGGTTGGAGGCAGCAGGGAATTTATAGGGGCTCCCGTAATTGCAGGAAGGGCGGCTCTCCGTACCGGGGTTGATCTGGTAACTGTGATGTGCCCCAGCTATGTGGCAGAAAGAATTCCCTTTGACCCTGATCTGATAATAAACCCGCTGGAATCAGAATTCTATCTGGGGAAAGAAGATGTGAATTCCATTCTGGATAAGGAATTTGATTCCATTATAATAGGGAACGGTCTTTCCCGGCAGGATAAAAGCAGGTATGCGTTAAAGAATCTGTTAAGGAAACTCGGGGATAAAAATGTCGTTCTGGATGCAGATGCACTAAAACTGGTAAAGCCATCATGGCTCAGGGAGAATTTTATCCTTACGCCCCATGAGGGGGAGTTTAGAGCCCTCTTTGGTGAGGCAGGCGAAACACCTGATGATAAAAGAGAGACTGTTGAAAGGATAGCGAGGAAAACAACCTCAACCATAGTCCTCAAGAATCCGACCGACATAATCTCAAACGGCACGGAAACCAGACTGAATAGAAGTGGCAATGCCGCAATGACGGTCGGAGGCACCGGGGATGCTCTTGCCGGGATTATCGGGGCGTTTCACTGCTGGACCACTCCGTTTCAGGCAGCATGCGCGGGGGCGTTTCTCTGTGGTATTGCCGGAGATCTGGCATTGAGCGATCTGGGTTATGCAATAACAGCAACAGACCTGATAGATAGAATCCCCTCAGCATTAAAATTTTGCGGTAGATTCAAATGATTGACGACCTGAAGAATCTTAAAGGGCTAAGGGAGTATATCAGAAATTCAAACCTCAGGTACAGGGAAGCAATCCTTGATTACTATAAAAAACTCGGGGAAAGGCTGGGGTTCACTGTCAGAGAGAATTCATCCGTGATAAAAAACGGTGTGAATTTCGGCAGATTGGACATTGTCTGGCTTGAACCCAACATAGCATTTGCCGTAGAATTCGGGGGCTTTGATGAGATTCTAAAACACCTATGGAGACTTGTTGAATTCTCTCCCGGCATTGCGGTTCTAGTGCTCAGCTCAAGATCAGAGTGCAGGGCCAATAAGGTTTCGGAACTTGTTGAAAAATCGGAGATAACCCGGGAGATTAGAAGCAGGGTCATGATTCTTGATGTTACCGAGGGGAAGATAGTCAGGGAGCCCCTCAAAGAAAATTAGTTTTTGGGGGGATTCCCGGTTTATTGAAGATTCCTTTTCAATATTACCCTTTCGAGATAGAATTTAATCCTTGCAGAAATTCGAGAAGGAGTTCCCTATCTGCCGGGGTGTTTGATATCACTTCTATTGTGTCATAGGGGGAATCTTAATACCCCGGGTTTAGAAAGATTCTCTTTAGCCCAATCGATTGTCTTTGATTTCATAAATTCCACATGGTGCTGGTATTTCTTCTGCGCGAATCCTCCTGCTTTTGTTTTGCGGATTTCCCGAATCTTGTTCAGGCATATGCGTTTTTTTCCATCCCGGATATCCTCTGCATAAATTCTTTTAGGATCCATGGTTATGATTAGTTTTATCATTTCCTTAATTTTTGGGGGGGAATCCATAAAATGGGGGTTCTTCCCTGCTTCACGCTGCCTCCCCCCAAGAATTGAGTTTTCAGTCCTTGCCTTGCCATATTTACTTCTCAACATATCCAGTTTACCCCGCCCGGAAAGTTTATATGGTTTGTTTCGTATATCCCTAATCTCAGGTGTCAAAATTGGGTTAGAATGCTTTCGATAAGTCTTCGAGATATTAAGATATCTCTCTACGAGCTGGGAGGTATATGCAGGGTGGTGTCCGTTATATTCCTCGTGCCTCTTGCATTTACTCTTTATTATGCCATGCGTAGCGGTGGGATTTCTATGAATAGCCTGATGGCCTTTCTCGCCCCGGCAGTAATCATGTATCTTCTTTTTATTGTATTGAGTAGAGTAGATATCAAAGATTTCCCCCCAAGAACCAAACATGCAATGATCACTACATCCTTTGCATGGCTCATTATAGCTCTTGTAGGGTCTTTGCCCTTCGTTATTTCCGGAACCCTTGGCCCTCTGGATGCCTTCTTTGAGTCCATGTCGGGCTGGACAACCACCGGCATGACGATGATAGAGCGACCGGAGTTGGTTGCAGGGGATATCTTGTTCTACAGGGCTCTCACCCAGTGGGTTGGGGGTATTGGTATAATTGTCCTTGCACTGGTTGTTCTTATGAGGAAAGGCACTGTTGCCAGAGATTATTATTCATCAGAAGTTGGGGAGCAGAGGATAAGGCCCAGAATCGAGAACACAATTAAGGAGACCTGGAAGATATATTCAATCTATACCCTTGCATGTATATCCCTCCTCTACCTTGCCGGTATGCCGTTCTTTGATTCGATAGTGCACTCATTCTCGGCACTCTCGACCGGTGGATTTACGACCCGGACAGCAAGCATAGCTTATTATAACAGCCCCTTGATAGAATTTATTCTAATGGCATTTATGATTATAGGAGCAGTTGGCTTCCTGATACATTTCAAACTCTTTAACGGTCAGATCCATGCCCTTTTCCAGAACATTGAATTCAGGTACATGATAGGAATTCTGACTATATCCGTTGCCATAATCATGGTGGCGTTCTGGTTGAATTTTCATGGTAGTGTGGTTGATGCACTTCGGGTTAGCCTCTTCCAGTCTGTTTCGGGTATGACATGCACAGGATTTTCTACGACAGATCTGGGCAACTGGCCCGACCTCCCGATAGCGGTGCTTGCGATGCTGATGTATATTGGTGGTTTATATGGCTCAACTGCTGGCGGGATAAAGATTCTCAGGTTCATCGTAATCCTCAACGTCGTTAGATACAATCTCAAGAGATTAATTCTCCCTAAGTCTGCCGTCCTGAAGATAAAACTTGGGGGGAAACCGATGGAGGATGAAGAGGTGTTCTTCGTTCTTGGCCTTTCCTTTGCCTATGTGTTCGTTGCCATTGTCGGCACCTTTGCCATGATGTTTCTTGGGTATTCACTCATACATTCTCTTTTCCTCACTCTTTCTGCAATGGGTAATGTTGGGCTTGTCAATATTGACGGAGCCCCATGGTTCATGATGAATTCAATGGGAAAGATAGCTTTAATTACATTAATGTGGATAGGCAGGCTTGAGATATTCCCTGTCCTGACAATATTCAGCTCGGTTATTTTTAGGAAGAAGGGCTGAATCATGTCCATTCATTAATTCTTCTCTGCCTTAGAGTCTCGCTCCGTTTGATGTATTCATGAATCGGGATTGTAAGCCGGGAACCTATGTCCTGTAGCGCCTCCTTTAAGGAATTAAATTTCCGGGGCCTCTTCCCCATTGCTTTCCTTACATTCTCTCTGACCTCCCAGACTCCAACCGGGATTATGTAGCCCCCGGAGATTTCTCTGAATATTATAGCCCTTGCCTGTTTTTTCATAGCGTCAAGGGCCTCTGTTACACCAATCCTGCCTGCGTAGTAACCGCCCCCCTCTTTCATAGCGTATGTCGTACGGCCTTTGGAGGATTCATATTCCTCCTGGATTACTGGCTCCTTTGTTTTCTGAGTCCAGAGGGTCTTCGGTGCCCATGCCTCAAACTGTTCAAACTCCCATGGGCCGGGTATTAGAAGAATCTCAAAGTGATTATGGAGGTATTCGTTGGAGTAGACATGGGCCTCATTTATTGAGGGATACTCCCTGATTCTTCCCATCTGTTCCTTTGCTATTATGTCATCAACTGTAGTAATGGACCACCTTGTCGGCACCATTTTTCTGCTATCTCTCAGGCCAAGGGCTCCGGATGCTAAAACCTTCGTGAGGTAATAGACATCAAAGCCCTTTTTATAGAGTTGGATGGTCATCTCAACTGCTTTTAATTCGTCGGAAACTATGGACTCAACCCTTCCTGGAATTTTTGGGTTCTCGGTAATTCTGATCCTTTTAAGAATGCCTGAGGGGCCCATTGGTTGCTGAGTAGCTGAGAAGGAAAGGGAGTAAGAGGGCGTTTTCTTGAATTCTGTTTCTATTTCAGTAGGTTTTACAGCAAGTGCAATCTCCTGGGAATTCTCGATGAATTTATTTCTTGCCTGAATTCTCTCCAGTTTCTTTGATCTTATAAGGAGAGACCTCATACCAATGATCTCATCAAAATTGAGACCATACCACCTGCCGGGGTCGTCGAGAAGCTGGGCTTTCTCCGGATTTAAAGATATCATAGGCCCTGCAAAGACATCCGGATATCCTTTCCAGCCTACGAATATGGAGGGAGAGGGGCCCGATATGTCCTTTGATAGCTTCTCTTTTATCGGTCTCTGGATGTTTATCCTCTTGAGAAGGGGGCATGACGGGAGGCCGCAGAGAAGCCTCCCCCCCTTGCAGATTAAGCAAAGTTCCTTGCTTCGGGGATACGTTTTCTGCATTGCATCCGTTACCTTGCATTGAGGCTTCTTCCGGGACTGGTGCTTTTTGATTGGCATTTTTGCATACATCATCGTACGATAGGCACTACATCCTCATAATCGGTTTGCTAAGGTGCCTCATTGCCCTTGGCGGTACCTCATAGATGCCGTGTTTTAGTCCTCTGGGGGCTTCTCGTATAGTAGCGTATTTTTCATCCCTTCTTTTACCACACTTCCTACACTTGAATCCTCTGCCTTTGCCTGCTGAGGTCATCCTCCTTCCACAGCAGATTGGGGGTTCCTTCTCATAGGCTTTGATTAATTTTAAAATCTTGATTTTTTCAAGATTTAGAGTATTGGGGTGTTTTCCTATTCCACCATAAACACGAATTCTATCTCCCGGCAGCATTTTCCGGGCCACATCTCTGAATCCCCCGGTAGGCTCGTAGGCTGCGCAGTCAATCTCTCCTGTGTCATCGGAGATTGGAAAGATGACATGACCCCCCTCAATTGTTCTTGGCTCTCCGATAACCACAGCATCAAGAAGGGTAGAGTCGTAGGGCTTTAATCCAGAGATCTTTCTTGGTCTAAGATGGGCATCCGTTGCCTGATTTGTTTCAAATATCTGGGTGAATTCTATCTCCTCCAGAGGTTTTATGTCCCCCCATGCATCCATAACCACCCCAGGAGATTCACCCCTAATCCCGCAGAAAACTGGGTCGTAACCGTGGGGTGTTATAAGGATTCGGTTTGTTTCAGGATCCACAGAATTGAATACCTCTGGATAAAATTTTTTATCCATCATAAATACAGAATTTTTGTCTATCCTCTTTTCCTTCCCATAATCCTCCTTTTTTCTATAGGCCAGAAGCTCATATGTCCGGTCATTAAGCCTCGCCCCTATTGCTGCCAATGCACCAATAATGCCTCTGCCGCTGTTGAATTTGTGGGTCTCTGCTCCTGCCCTTGATGCCACCTCCCTAGCTTCCTCTATTGTTACAAGTTCTGAAACTGCTTTTTGATAGAATTCATTGAGAATTTTTTTATTTTTTGAAT
>WALD01000107.1 GCA_015523055.1 Candidatus Altarchaeota archaeon | reverse complement strand
TCCTTATCAACTTCCCCCCGGGCTTAGTCAGAGTGAAAGAATTCTAATCGCTAACCATGCAGCATTCTCTCCGTTGTCTATCCCTACAGTTGCTACAGGAACGCCTTTTGGCGTTTGCATTGTGCTGAGCAAGGCATCGAGACCGTCAAGCTTGACAGCAACAGGAACTCCAATGACCGGCTTCTTTGTTCTGGATGCGACCACTCCCGGCAATGCAGCCGATAAACCGGCGATGCAGATGAATACCTGTGCATTAGAATTTTTTACTATTCCCTCAAGCCTCTCCGGCTCACGGTGAGCGGAGCAGTATTCAACAGCATAAGACATTCCTTTCTTCTTCAGCACACTTTCTGCCCTCTCCACAATCCCTTTATCGGATATGCTTCCTGCAATGATCAGGATGTCGGCCATCATTAGGATATGTGCGGGGGGATTAATATATTCATCAGTTGTTAATATTATATAGAGGGTATGGCCATGAAAATCGCAATGCTTGGTATGGGCAGGATGGGTCGCGAGATAGTCAGAAACGCCACGGAAGAGGGTATGGAGGTTGTTGCAGCCATAGACAAGGACGACAGTCCTGCTGTGGGTGAGGATGCAGGAACCCTTGCAGGAATTCGGGCTCTGGGAGTCAATGTTACCGGGTCAGGAAATCTTGCAGAGATTCTGGAAGAGTCAAAACCCGATGTTGTAATAGATTTTTCCTCCCCCACTGCGTGTCTTGAGAATTCTGCCGTTGTGTGTGCCAAGAGAATTAATATGATTATCGGAACTACCGGGTTTTCCGACGGGGAGCTGAGAGAATTAAAAAAGAACATCGAAAGCTCTGGAATAGGAGCAGTAATTTCACCGAACATGAGTGTTGGGGTCAATGTCTTCTGGGACCTGGTCAGAAACGCAACAGGACTCCTGAAGGGCTACGACATCGAGATTACTGAAGCCCATCACCGTTTCAAGAAGGATGCCCCCTCAGGCACGGCAAAAAAGACCGCGGAGATTATCGCGGAGGAACTGGGAGAGAGCCTTTCCGATTCAGTAGTCTATGGCAGAAAAGGAATCAAGGAGAGGCAAGCCGGGGAAATTGGAATTCATGCAATACGGGCAGGGGATATAGTCGGTGAGCATACAGTCATGTTCAGCACACTTGGCGAGCGGCTGGAGATAATCCACCGGGCCCATTCAAGGAGGGCGTTCTCCAGCGGAGTTGGTATGGCGGTGAAATTCATCCACGGGAAGAAGGGGATTTATGGCATGGATGATGTCCTTGGGCTTTAGGGAAGTGTTATTTGTAATACAATGAGAAACCAAAAGAGCTTAATCCACTGACAAGGATGGTGCTGACAAACGCTATCTACCTTAAAGGTAGATGGATGATGCAGCGACTGCTGTGATTATGGTCCAGTTCCCCCAACGAACCATGTTCTGCGCAGACCACCCGTTTATCTTCATAATACAGGATAAAACAACGGGAATATCCTTTTCATGGGAGGGTAATCAACCCTTTATAGACTCCAGAATCTCCTCCACCCGGGTGAGGGTATCTGCATCATTAATGCCCTTATCCTCCCTTATTCTGACAAGGCGCGGGAACCTTAAAGCATAACCCGATTCATAGGTTGGGGATCTCTGGATTTCCTCATAAGCTACCTCCACAACTACGGAGGGCTTTAGTTTTACTTCCTTCCCAACCTGCTCCAGAACATTATCTTTTAAAAGTTCGGTCATGTCTTTGAACTCCTCATCGGTAAAACCTGTGCCCATTCTGCCTATTGTGAGGAGCCGGCCGCTGTCCGGGTCAATGACCGCAAGAAGATAGGATGCAAGCCATTTAGCTCTCCTTCCCTCGCCCCATGTCGCTCCAACCAGAACCAGATCCAGGGTTTCCATTATTGGTTTTATCTTGTACATATATCCCACCCGTGAGCCGGGCTGGTAAGGGGCATCAAGATTCTTTGCCATCACCCCCTCATGTCCCATCTTCAGAGCGTGTTGGTAGAATTCCCCTGCCTCCCCCGGATCAGAGGTTACAATCTCATCTGAAATTCTGAAGAATTCTGTCCGGGAAACAATCTTCTCCAGCAATTTCCTCCTTTTCATGAATTCTAGACCTATCCTGCTCCTGCCATCAAGGTAGATTGCATCAAACAGATTGACCTCCACCGGAATCTTCTCAACCATCTCCTTTATATTATACTTCCGTTTTATCCTTCGCGACAGATCCTGAAACGGTCGGGGGCGCCTGTTCGCCCTGGATTCTATTGCTACAACCTCTCCCTCAACTATTGCTGACTTTGCACCTATCTGATCTCTTGCATATTCCGCTATTTCCGGAAATTGATTTGTAACGTTCTCAAGCCGTCTGGTGAAGAGGAATATCCTGTTCCCCTCTTTATGAATCTGAATTCTGGCTCCGTCATATTTGATCTCAAACGCGGCGGGGCTGAATTTTTCAAGAGCATCTTCAATGCTGTTGGCCTTCTGTGCCAGCATGACCTCAACAGGAATTCCTGTCCTCATCTCTGCTTGTTTGAGGCCCGTGTTGCCCTCTCTTTTGGCAACCCTTGCAACCTCTCCCATATCTGAGGTCAGGGAATATGCTCTGTCAACCAAAACTGCATCAACCCTGAATGCCTTTGCTATAGCGTCCCTCACTACTCCTCTTCCCACACCAAGTCTCAATTCCTCAAGGATGAGTCTCACAAGGTACCTGATCTCCAGGGGGGTTGCGAAGGACAGCAACTCATGTATATAAGAAATCTTCCTGTCCTGTGCGCCCTTTCCCATAAGACCAGCAAGCTTGTTAAGATTGCTGCTAATCTTCTGGAGGGTTAGTTTCTCAAGGAACAGGGTAGTTTGTGTCTTGTTGACAAGGAGTTCCTCAGCCGCAAGGCCGGTATCCCCCCTTTCACGAATCCTGTCCTCAATCCTTTCCTCCGGAAGGCCGGACATTCTCGAAATGGCTTTTATCATCAGCCTGTTTCCTATACCGAGTTCCTTTTCACTCCATGGGGGGAATACCCTCCCCTGAAGGAACATAATCACCTCCGGGAGTTCATCGTCCGGCACCTCATCAAGGAAACCGGAAACTATGGAGGTCATCTCCAGCCTGCTTGAAATTCTTTCAAGTTTTTGATACACAGAAGCGAGTTTTGAGAATTCCATACTAAACATTGGACATAAAAGGTTAAAATTTTAAATAGATATATGCCATCTGCAAAAGTCAGAGAGCCAATCATCTCGGTTCTGGGTCATGTGGACCATGGAAAGACGACCCTTCTGGATTGGATAAGGGGATCGGTAGTAGCATCACGGGAGGCTGGGGGAATTACCCAGCACATAGGAGCTACCGAGGTCCCATTCGAAACATTAAAGGAGATATGCGGTAACCTTTTCGATGCCTTCAGGCTGAAGACGGATATCAGGGGAATGCTCTTTATCGACACCCCCGGCCATGAGGCGTTCATCAACCTGAGGAGGAGGGGTGGTTCTGTTGCTGACCTGGCGATCCTCGTGGTTGATATAAATGAGGGGCTGATGCCACAGTCCATTGAAGCGATCCAGATACTGAAGCACTATAAGGTGCCCTTCATAGTTGCAGCGAACAAGATTGACCGCATATCAGGATGGAATCTGGAGAATGATCTGAATTCACAGCAGGAGCACGTCAGGAAGGAATTCTATGACAAATTCTATTCACTCGTTGGAAAATTGTCAGAGTATGGATTTGAGTCCGACCTCTTTTCACAGATTGGCGACTTTACAAAACAGATAGCCATTGTTCCTATTTCAGCAAAACATGGTAAAGGCATACCGGAACTCCTGATGGTTCTCATTGGCATGTCGCAGCAGTATCTTACGGGAAAGCTGAGTATCGACCCAAACCGCCCGGCGAAGGGGACAATTCTTGAGGTGAAGGAGGAAAAGGGCCTTGGGACTACGATAGACGTTATACTCTATGAGGGTGTAATAAAAAAGGGGGATCTCATAATCGTCAGGGCGAAGGAGCCGATTCTCACAAAGGTCAAGGCATTGCTCAGGCCGAAACCTCTTGACGAAATTCGCGATCCGAGGGATAAATTCTCACATGCCGAAAAAATTTATGCCGCTGCAGGGGTGAAGATTGCTGCTCCGGGACTTGAGAATGCGATAGCCGGCTCCCCGGTCTATGTGGGGGGTAGAGAGCTGCTCGATAAGATAAGCGGGGAGATTCAGAACGTTGAGATAGACAGGGATATGCTTGGCGTCATAGTCAAGGCGGACACTATCGGTTCTCTTGAGGCATTAATAAAGATTCTGCAGGAGAACGGGATTCCGATAAAGAGAGGAACCATAGGTAAGGTCTCAAATAGTGACGTGATTGAGGCATCAGCAGTAAAACAGGAGAATAAATTCCTCGGCGTAATCATTGCCTTCAATTCAAGGGTTCTTGAGCCTGCAGAGCAGATTGCAAGAGACAATGAGGTCAGGATTTTCCGGAGCAATGTGATATACAGGCTTCTTGAGGATTATGAACTCTGGGTCAGGGAGGAAAGGGATAAAGAGAGAAAGGGGCTTGTTGGTGTGGTTGTTACCCCGGCTAAACTCATTCTCATGCCAGATCGCGTCTTCAGGCAGAGCAAGCCAGCCATTATCGGGGTAAAGGTCGTTGCCGGGGAATTCTCATCAGGATGTAAACTGATGAGAGAGGACGGCAGAGTTGTAGGGAGGGTGAAGGAGATTCAGAGTAAGGGAGAAACTGTAAAGTCCGCAAAGGCAGGGGAAGAGGTTGCGGTCGCAATCGAGAACGTAACTATCGGAAGGCAGCTATGTGAAGGAGACACAGTCTATCCATTCATGTCCAATAAAGATGTTGAGAGGGTTGATAAAGAAACAATGAGTGAGGAGGAGAAGAGTGTAATGAGGGAAATCCTGAGGATAAAAAAAAGGGGGAGCGGGATGGATAACTACACGAAGAGGGATAACAAAATACATCCGTGGTAGGAAACACGATTATGATTTGTTTAGATTTCCCTTCCCTAAAAACAAAGCTGCTGATGAAAAAGAAAAGGGCAAAAAGCTTAGCAGGGTGGAGAAGAGATACAACAAAAACTCAGCAAGGAAAGAGAGATAGTCGAACACAGCGTAGGTATCACAAAAATGTGGGGGATATATAACATATCCTGCCCCTCCAATCTTACCGCACAAAACCTAGGAAAGCACTATCTCCCTGCTCCTGCCTCTGATGCCCTTCCTATAATCTGTCCTTATCAGACCCTGTCTCTCCAGCTTCTTGACAATCTCGTTATATTTCTTTACCCCGGCGCCCGTCTTTTCTCTGAACCTCATAAAGAAGTATCCAGACATCCTGCCAGGCGATTCAGAGATTATGTTTAAAAGAATTCTCTCTTCACCCGAGAGATTTTTAGATAATTCCTCTCTCATGGATTCAGACAGGGATTCAAATGCCTTCTTTATGTGCCTCTTCTCTATCCTCCTTGATGCATCCCTCTCAGCCAGCAATGCACTTCTTCTGAGCAAGTTAATCCCCATCCTCAAATCCCCTTTACTCTGGGTCTTATTAACGATATCGTCCAGCAGACCCTCCTCAAGGACCCCCTCATAGAAGCCATACCTCGCCCTGTTGGCGAGGATATCCCTAATTTCTCCCAGACCATACCGCGGAAAGAAAATCCTGCCTGGATTAAAGACGCTCCTTGCCTTTTCATCAAGTTCGGCCATCAAATCATCTCTTATCATTATCCCCATCACACCAACCCTGTCGTAGTCATAGGTCACATGCGCCTTCAGCAAATCCACAAGAACCCTATCCACATTCTTCTCCAGAAACAACCTGTCCAATTCATCAAGAGCGATGATGATGCTCTTATCCTCTTTCTTCAGTTGCCTGAAGAGCCTTTCCTTAAGATCTTCAAGTGGTTTGCCCGTGCTTGGCGGACTCACCCCAAGAACGGCCTCGTAGATCCTTGCAAATATTGAATAGGGGGTTGGAAAATCCTCGCAATTGATGTAGATAGGAATCAGCCTTCCTGAGGTCTTCTTCAGATTCTCAAAGACAAATCTAATCGCAGTCGTCTTTCCAGTTCCAGGAGGACCATGAAGCAGTGCATTTACCGGGTTCATTCCTCGAAGACCTGGTTTCAGGGATAGTTTAATCTCCTCAAGCTGTGAATCCCTGTGCATGAAGTCCTCCGGAATATAATTCGGAGTGAAAACATTTTCATCCCTGAAGAGGGTTTCCTCATCCATCAGCAGGTCCCTGGCTTTCATATCAAAGTAATAAGGGAGGTAAGGAAAAAAAAGATGATTGCCTTACATAGGTTTTTTACCAACCCATAGTTTAAAACCAACTCTCTGAAACACGTACTCATCCTCCGCCATTCCTTCCGCCCTCAGGACCCCTGCATTTCTACATTCCTCCAGACATTCGGCCAGAGTGGGGTATATCATCCTCTTCATCGTTAACCCCTTGAAGATTCCTTTAAAAATACCTTTGCCGAGAGCAGAGGAAAAGTAAGAAAAGTGAAAGGTGCTTTTGCTATCGATTCTCCGCTCGCTAATGCTCAGTTCGACGCTAACGCATTTGTCTAGCAGATGCGTATGCGCTCGCTTGCTCTTCGAAACATTCGCCTATCGGCGAGCCTGTTGCGAATGTGAGAAAGAGTTACGAAAGATGGCCGCTGGCAAAGGGATGAAGGAGTGGAAGCGTAATCACCAACAGAAAAGCAGACGCTTTCCGATATCTCAAAAAAACCAACAGGGACACTATCAAAAGGTGGTGTTCGTTGTAGTTTGGAGAAGGTTACTCAGAACTACTGAATTCGCTATATATTTTTTGATAGAACAGGAATTTATATAGTTTGAGTCCATTAGTCTAATTCATCATCACGGGCCCGTGGCTCAGCATGGTTAGAGCGTTCGACTGATAATATTCAGTTATACTAAAAACGTAACTGGTATACGCCAGTTGAGTAAAAACTCAACTGGATATCACTTACGAAGCAGAAATCGAAAGGTCCGGAGTTCAAATCTCCGCGGGCCCATAAGGCTGCTACCTTATCAACCGGAGCAGGTTTTTGAGGTCTGCAACCCTTATGATATATTGAGAAGGATATATTGAGAAGGCGGCTAATCCCCTAGAGGTTAGACATATCTCAGAGCGACCTTGCCGCTCTGCTATATTCCCCAGATAAATGCGGAGGAATTCAACTGAAATATGAAGCTACCACCAAAGATAAGGACATATTGTCCGAACTGTAGGAAGCATACTGAGCACGATGTCAAACTCGACAGGAAGGGAAAGGAGAGGGGTATGAACAGGGGCAGGAGACGGTATGAAGCGGTCAAATCCGGTTATGGGGGGTCCCCTAGGACCCCAAAGAAGCCGAACTATAAGATAGGTAAGAGACCTGTAATAATCCTAACATGTAATGAGTGCGGGAAGAAGCAGCAGAGAGTATATGCTGCAAGGTCAAAGAAAAGGGCAGAGATAGAGTAGAATATAATGATGGAGAATAGGAAGGGGGGAATCATCATAAATTCATGGCCTATTGAGACGATTATAATCCCCCATAAGAGGATAGGTCCGGAGAGTTGATAAGGGGCAAAGCCCCTCATGAGCAGAGATAGATCAAAATGAGAGGAAAGAGGGATACAAAAAGCAGGTTTCTCAGGGTAAAATGTGAAGACTGTGGCAATGAGCAGGTGGTATTCAGTTGCTCATCCAGTCAGGTCAGGTGCCTTGTCTGCAATAAGGTGCTGGCCAAACCCGGCGGGGGAAAGGCCTCTATAAAGGCCGAGGTTCTGGATGTTCTGGACAGGGACATCTAAGAAGATACAAATTTTTACTAAAGGCGAGTTTGCGTCGTCATCATTACGATGAAGGATTTTGAGTTTCTGGAGCATACCGCTGACCTGAGGTTTAGGGCATGGGGGAATTCTCTTAATGAGTGCTTCGAGAATTCTGCCAGAGCTATGTGGAGTGCCATAATAAAACCGGAAAGTGTGGCTCTGGATGAGGAGTGGGAGATACAAATTGAAGCGGATTCCATTGAGGTGCTGCTACATGACTTCCTCTCAGAGTTTCTATTTCTGTTTGAAACTAAAGGGTATATCTTTAGAGATTTTGATGTCAGGATTCAGGGTAAAAAGCTTACGGCAGTGGTGAGAGGTGAGAGATTTGACCCCAGAAGACATAGGATTGAGAGAGAGATTAAGGCAATTACCTATCATGGAATGGTAATAAAAGAGGAGAGGAGGAAATGGAGCGCCACTGTTCTCTGTGACATTTAGCGCCATATCTCCCGCTTTAGCAGACCGAGATCGCTCCTGTCGTCCCTGATTGTCTGTAGTTTTCTCCTGATTTCAATCTCCTTTATGTTCTTACCAGAGGACATATCTCGTTTGATCCTCTTCTCAAGTTCGTTCCGGATTGCGGTTCTCATGAATTCTGCTCTGGTGCTGAAACCGAACCTTTTGTAGTGGCGATCAATCTCTGCTATAAACCTCTTCTCCATCTTAAAGGTCACAAGTTTTTCCATTCTGATATATATATTGAACTTATAAGAGTTATATTACCCACCATATACTGCCTGCTCAAGGATTTCAGATGCCTCCCTCACAAGTTCGTTCAGAGCAGTCTTGTTCTCCCCCTCAACGGTTATCCTCATGTATGGCTCCGTTCCGGATGGCCTTATGAGGAACCACCCATTCTCCCTGATTATTCTTATACCATCTGTATAATCTGCGTCCTTTATCACTGATTTCAGTCTTTCCATTATGCCCTGCTTGGAACCCTCTTCGCATGGAATCTTTAGCCTTTTCATTGGGTAGGATTTTATGCCAGAAAGGGATTCATAGAATTCTCCTTTAGAAACAAGACTGACAATCTTTGCAGCGGTCAGAGGGCCATCAGGGAAGAGATGCACCTCCGGGAAGATGAACGAACCGGAGGGCTCGCCACCGAAATCTGCATTTTCCCTCCTTATCGCATTAGCTACGGAAACATCTCCTATTGAGGTCCTTATAACCTCACCACATACGTCATTGATTCGCATTGAGGCATCAACCGTAGTAACCACTCTCTTCTTTCCCGAGGCAAGCACTGCAAGAAGAGAGTCCCATTCTATCAGGTTTCCGTTCATGCCGATTGCGGCCGACCTGTCTGCATCGCCATCATGAACTATACCTATCTCAGCTCCAGAATTCTTTACCTCTTTGCAAACATTCCTCAGATTCTCTGCAGTCGGTTCGAGACCGTGGGGGAATTCCCCGTTTTTTTCAGTGTTTATTGCGATTACCTCACAGCCCATCTGCTCCAGAAGTTCCGGTGTCAGAACAGAACCAGAGCCGTTTGCGCAGTCAAGGAGGACTTTTACAGGTCTGGAAAGACCTTCCACTTTGTTTAAAATCATATCTATATGCTGTTTTATGTAATCCTTTTTTTTTGTATATCCGGGAGGAATCTGTCCGGAAGGGCGTTCTCTGAATTCACCGGAATGAAAGATTTTTTCTATCTCATATTCCTGCCCTGGCTGGAGGGCCATTCCGGAGGAGCAGAGCTTGAAGCCGTTCCAGTCAGAGGGGTTGTGACTGGCTGTTATCATAACTCCTGTGCCGTAGTCTCTGGATGCTACAGCAAGGGTTGGAGTCGGAACGACGCCAATATCAATAACTGCATGGCCGGAGGAATTTAAACCCCTAATGAATTCATTCTTCAGCTCCGGGGATGATTTACGGGTGTCCATTCCCACGGCAATCTCTCTGTCCTTTGAGAATGTTCCAACAGCAAGGGATAGTTTCCTGACGAACTCTGCATTGAGTTCATCAACCCTCCTTCGTATTCCAGATGTGCCGAATAGTTTTGATGTCATGATTTAGACACCTCTCCTCAATCTATCAACCTCTTTTTTATCTATTTCTATCTGCTTTATATCCTTCTTAGAAGTTCTTTGATTTGCAATACCGACTCCATATATTTCTTCAAAACCTAATCTTTGCATTATCTTACAAAATCTTCCCCCAGAATAGAAGATGACCCTATTATCAGACCTCAATCTGCTGAAGTCCTACGAATTGTAGAGGTCGTACCTCTTCCCTTTCCTCTACGCAGACCTGAACAGCTTCCCTTGTTCTCCCCATCACCTCCAAAACCGTTTTACCCTTGCGTATAACGGTTGGTGGATATGCGAAGTGCGACCGAAGGGCAAGTTGCGAAGCAACCGCAGAGTGTCCGACGCCATAAAATCTTTTGTTAATCATTTTACCACTTTTACCATCTTTTCAATATTATCAAACCAATATTGTGAGTGCTCGGGGAATCTCTGTTTGACAGTCGTAGCATCCTCGGCCCTCAATAGTAATCTTACTTTTGCTTTAAATCCATTGGAGCTAATAATCTTGGATGTGCCTTGTTCTTCAAATATTACCCTATACCCGTTAACCTTATCTGCCCAATCAGTATGTTCAGTTCCCTTTGGATCAATAAAAACAATAAAGTAATTATTCCCCTTCTTTAACCAAAAAATAAAATCTGGGTAAAAGCTACTAATTTTATTCACATTAGGATTATAGTATGGAATATAAATTTCATCTAAACTTTCATCCAATTTGCTGAATATCCACCAATCAAATTCCTTGAACTTGTTATCAGTTTTGGTTAAATAATTTTCCAAATCATTGATAAATCTTACCTCACTGGGCGTTTTAATTATGTGCTTGATATAGGGTATCTTTTCCTCTTTAGATAAAATAAGTGGAATGTAATAATGGTTAGCAATATATTTGATTTTGATTTTCTTATGCTCACTTTCAAAATCTTCTTCATCACTTAAATTTTTTGCTCTCTCTGTATATTCTTGAGGGGATATTTTCCCATACTGCTCTTGTAATTCTTTTACCTTACTTGGGTAATCTTTCACCCTCTCAATTTTCTTTTGTATCTGGCTAATATCTTTCAAATAAACCTTGATATTCTTGAAATGTCTTATCTCTTCCTTTAATTCTTTCAAATCCTCAAACTCCTTTGGCACAACACTGAAATAATCAAATATTCTTTGAATAAGCGAATCTATATTTTTGAAACTCTTTTCACCATACTTGTAATTATCAGGACTGGTTAAACTCTCCTTTAAGATTTTAATCTTTTCTGGTTCAGTATTATACCGCATAAGCAGTATCCTATCGTCTGATAGAAATTCAGCATACCTTTTAAGGATTTCCAATTCCTTTTGAGCTATTTCAAACTTTGCTAATTCCCTGTTCTTTATAAGTGGATAATTGGCTATTTTATAGATTGGTATCAATAACTTCTCATGTTTTTTAGCATCGTAATTTACAAAAAGTTTAAGTTGAGTTTCACCCTCCTTTTTTCCTTCCTTCTCTAACTCCTGAACTACCGTAACTAATGCATTCCTGTTAGTTCCAAAAATAAATAGAGTTTCTATTGGTAAGACTTTATCTTTGATTTTGTTAAATAGACTCTTATCAATCTCCTTGGC
>WALD01000106.1 GCA_015523055.1 Candidatus Altarchaeota archaeon | reverse complement strand
TTTGTAATCCCGGAGGATGTTAGAGCCATAGCCCATGAGGTCTTAAGGCACAGGATAATCCTTAACTATGAGGGAAAGGCAAAGGGGATTAACACAGATCAGATAGTTAGTTCAATAATTAATAAGGTGCCTGTGATCTAATTAGCAGAATTTAGTCATGATTGAATTCAACGCAGGATAGAATTCCGCCCTCAATTGAGTTCAGAAGTGAAGAGTTGGGATGTCATCCCGTTGTCTGGAGAATGGAATATATTGACAGATTAATGAAGGAGGTTGATGCAAATGTTAAGGAACTCATAGATGTCTTCAGATTTTTATTGAAGTATAAGGCACTTTTCAGAGGTTCCGGGATAGAGTTTGCTGGATTACGAGAATATGTCCAGGGGGAAGATGATGCATCAAGGATAGAATGGAAGGCCAGCCTCAGGTCAAATAGATTCTATGTAAAACAGTTTGAAGAGGAGAGAAATCTTGACATTTATATACTGGTAGATACATCCTCTTCAATGCTTTTTGGAACCCAGGAAAAACTAAAGAGTGAATATTCTGCTGTTGTGGCAGGAACCCTCGCTTATGCAGCCATAGAATCTGGCGATAACGTAGGTTTTGGGATGTTCTCCAAGGACATTAACATATCTTTAGCCCCATCTGGAGATATTTCCCAGTATTATATAATCCTGAAGAATCTTGTAGATCCAAGATTTTATGGTGGATTATGCAACCTTGAGGGTGCATTATCCTATGTGCTGAATTCCATAGGTGAGAAAACAGCCCTCTTTATAATATCTGATTTTATCGGCATAGGGGATAAATGGAAAAACAATTTTAAGGCAGTTTCCGGTAAACTGGATGGTGTTTTTGGGATAATGATTAGAGATATCACAGATTCACATCTACCGGAGGGTGTGGGCAATATCCGGCTGTCAGACTCCTTCTCAGAAAATAATGTGTTGATGGTAGATATGGATAGGTTAAAAAAGGATTATGAGAAGGAGGCATTAAAACAGGAATTAGGAATCCAAAAGGAATTCATCAATGTAGGGGCGGGGTTTGTTAAAGTATATACAAACGAGCCGTTTGCAAAGCCATTAGTGGAATATCTGCAATTAACTCAGGAATATTAAGATGGAGGTAATCTTTTCATACAAGTACCTGGACCTGTTTGTGGTACTCATAGGCTTGATACTCATCATATACTTTGTCTCAAAGAGATTTACGCGGGAAAGAACACTGCGCTTTGGAAATTTCGAGGTTTTGGAAAAGATTTATCATCCAGGTCTTATGCATGTGGAATTTATACCCCTGATTCTCAGAATTCTGGCCATCTCCTTAATTGTGATGGCAATCTCAGATATAGAAGTCATTCAGGAGGGATATGTAGCAAATACAGACTTTGTATTGGCAATAGATACCTCCTCTTCAATGCTTACTCCCGATTACGAGCCAAGCAGACTTGCCTTGGCAAAGAAATCCTCCATAGAGTGGATAAGGAAATTGAAAAATACCAGAGTAGGGGTTGTTACATTCGCTGGACGCTCATATACCCAGATAAAACCAACTACTGACCTGGATATGGTTGAAAAGGTAATTAACAGGATATCATTAGATCGGCCAGCCGGCACGGCAATTGGGGAATCCCTCATCACAGCCTCTTCGCTGTTGCATAGTTCCGACAGGAATAAAACCATAATCCTTATTACAGATGGAAGAAATAACATGGGGGTGAACATTACAAATGCATTGAAGTCATTAAAGAGCGAGGGGATAAGGATTATAGCAATAGGTATCGGGAGTAAGGGGGGGAAAGGAATAAGTGTTCCATCAGAGCTGGTAGGAACGAACGCAACTGCAGCGAAATTCCCGGGTCTGGATGAAGAAACACTAAGGTATCTTGCAAATGAAACAAATGGGCATTATGTTTATATACAGGATTCAGACTCTTTTAAGAAGGCATTTGAATCAGGAGTTGAGTTCCAGAATACCACAAAAAAGGTGCAGGTATATCTTTTGATTGCAGCATCTGTGATTCTGATAATAGAATGGGCATTTGAGATCACAAAGTACAGGCCCATACCATAACGGTAATATATATTAAGCTCGGGGCATTATTTTATAATAACAATGAAAGTTAGGGGAGAGTTAGGGGGCAAAAAGAGAGCAGAGGATGTATTGAAGAGAGAGAGTATGCCTCCAGAGAAGATTGCAGGTGCAGAGGATAAAAAGAAGACAATAATGGATGTTCTAAGAGACGCATATAACAGCAGGGTTATAGGTAAGGACGAATACAATACAGCTATGCATAAACTCTTAAAGAAAGAGATTAGGGGGGATGACAGGATGATTCCTACCAAATTTGAGATATATAAGGATGATGGCAGTGTAAAGATGATTCTTGAGAAAGGAGAGATAGACATCCCAACAATCTCTCATGTCAGGATTAAAAAAGAGGATGGAGTCATACGCATCAGGAGTAGTGGCAAAACAGAGGAAATTCCTGATGGCAAATTAGAGAGAGAAATTCCTGACAATGGAGGAGATACCGACATCAAAGGAGAGATTCCTTCCAAGACGAAGGATACCTTTGATATAACAGAACTTGAGAACCTTGAAAGGGAACTCCAGCCAGTGGACTGGTCTCAGGATAGTAGAATTAGAAATGAAACAAGTAATATAAAAGAGGATCTGGAACTGATTGATCTGCGCAGGGAATTTCAAGAGGAGACTGAAGCTGAAGAGGAATTAACAGAAGAGGAAAAGGAGGAAGAGGAACCCGGAGTTTTTGACGGCATTATTGATAGATTCTTAAGGCTTACAGGGAAACTCTCAGAGGAGAGCAAAAAGGACAGATTAAGAAGGCTTTCTCTGGAAAATTTGAGCAAGATTAAGGAAATAAAGGAGGAGAGACGAGCAATAGTCGGCGTTGCCTACGTTCTAAAACAATTTCTGGAGGTAAGGTTTGATATTCCTATAGAGGTAACATATCATGATCTAATTGAGGAGATAAAAGGGAAGGATATGGATAAAGAGCTGAAGGATCAACTTCTGGATTTCTTTAGAAAAATACCTGTGATAATGTATGCAAGAGTTCCTGTAAAGGAGAATCTACCAAAGATTTACAGTCTTGCTGAGAAAACAATAAATAGACTAAGTGCCAGCCTAGAATGATGCCAAAGATTCTACTTGTAATCTGTCTCTTATACACATCTCCGAGC
>WALD01000105.1 GCA_015523055.1 Candidatus Altarchaeota archaeon | reverse complement strand
GGATAGTTCTTTACCCAGAGATTCTTTCTTATATTTTCCTCAGTCGGTTTTTCGCCACTCTCCATGAGATTGCTTATTGCATGAAGCAGCTCCTGCCTCCCCCCATAGGCAATAGCAAGGTTGAGTTTTAGGTTGTTATATTCCCTAGTAGAATTCCTCAGGTTGATTAGAGCATCAACGACCTTTTTGCCTGTTGGCTCTCCGACTCCTGACAGGTAGTCAAGGTCGCCGCAGATGTTAATCTGGACACCGTTTTTATGGATCCTGCTGTCGCTGAGAAGATTAATCGCCTGACTGGAGAAGAGATCGAGGAGTGTATGAATCTCATCCTCCCCCCGGTTCTCGATGTTCTCGATAGAAAGGGCATAGGCCGTAACCTCGTTCACTCCAAGCTCAAGGCACCACTCAAGGAAGTTGTGGAACATCTGGATTCCCATCCTGTATGACTCCTTGAGGTTGGCTATTCCCATTTTCTCCATGAACCTCCTGTTTCCGTCTGGTATTACGCCGATGTGCATTTCCAAGGATTTCCAGGGTAATAAATAAGTAATAAGTATGTGATTAATAAATAAAGGATATGGGGAATATGAGGGTTCTCGATGCATCCGGTATCCTTCGCTCCGGGCTGGACTTCTCGGATTCGGGGTATCTGATAACTGGAGGGGTTAGGCAGGAGATAAGAGATATTGGAGAGAGAAGATTTTCAATAAAGGAGAAGGCTGTTGATTTTCCAGTTGAGAATTCAATTATTGCCATTGATGCTGCGATAGAGAGGGGATTGATCAGGATTAAGGAGCCCGGGGAGAATTCTATCATCAAAGTGAAAGATGTTGCGAAGAATTCTGGCGACCTTGAGAGGTTGTCAGAGAACGACATTTCTGTCCTTGCACTGGCGCTGGAAACAAATTCAAGCATTGTCTCTGATGATTACAATATTCAGAATGTTGCAAGAATTCTTGGTCTCAGGTATGAAAAAACCTTTCATTCTGGAATCAGAAAGAAACTGAGGTGGAAAAGGGTCTGTGAGGGTTGTGGGAGAGAGGGAAAGGGAGATATCTGTGCTGTCTGTGGGTCTAAAATGAGGAGAGTTCCCACCCGAATTTCTCCCTGAGCAACTGGTATGCCCCCTGGGGCGGGATTATCCCGTCCTCGGTTATGAACATGTCTATTAGCTCGGCGGGGGTTATGTCAAAGGCGGGGTTGAGGACCCTGAGTCCTTTGATTTTTCCGGGGCTGATGACCTCCTTTGCATCCCGGTATTCAATCTTCACCATCTCCCCTCCGACTGACTGAGGGGAGAATTTTATAGATTCAACCGCAGATATGAAATCTATGTCCAGCTCCTTTGCCGCTCCCGCTATCTGGGACGTGCCTATCTTGTTTATAAGATCACCGTTGGCGCAGATGGTGTCTCCCCCGACAATGACCCTGTCTACCCTGGATTCCTTCATCATCAGCCTTGCAGCAGAGTCAACGATGAGGGTCGTGGGGATTCCTGCCTTAACAAGAGCCCTGGCAGTGAGATGTCCCTGAAACCTTGGCCTTGTTTCTGTGCATATCACACTGAACCTCTTTCCCTCCCCCCATGCCCTCCTGAGTAGTGCTACAACAGTGTCGGAGTTGCAGTGAGTTAGAATTACATCGTCTCTGTTGATAAGGTTTGCCCCTATATCTGCTATCTTTTCTATTGAATCTTTTTGCTCATCAATAAATTTCTGAATAGCCTCGGACATAGTCCGGGTGAATTCCTTTGAACTAAGACCCCTGTTCTTCCCGGCGAGATACAGGACATAGTCAACTGCATTTGGGAGAGAAACGGCCGTTGGCCTTGCTGCCTTGAGCATCTTTCCCGACTTTTTCAGGTTTTTGATTACTGCAGCAGTGCTCTTACCATCCACCTCACCCTTCATTGCCCTAAGTGCGGCAATGGCAATATCAAGGGCTCCTCTGATGCGCATGTCCTTTATGTCTCTTACCGTTTTATTGACCAACATTGTCTTTTTAACTATTTAAAACATAAAAAGATATATGGATCTGCTTTCCGTCGGCGACTTATCCCCCCAGGAGTTGAAATCAATTATTGAGGAAACCGCAGATATTAAGAAGAATCCTTCTGGCTATATTGACAGACTTGACAGCAAAACCCTGGTCCTTCTCTTTGAGAAACCATCAACAAGGACAAGGGTCTCCTTTCAGGTTGCGATGTTTCAACTAGGGGGTAATGCAATACATCTGGATACCGACAGAAGTCAGCTGAGCAGGGGAGAAAGCCCTGCTGATACTGCAAGAATTCTCTCCAGCTATGCAGAGGGAATCGCAGCAAGGGTTTATGAACATTCCACTCTTCTTGAATTAGCGAAGAATTCCTCGGTTCCTGTAATCAATGCCCTCTCCGATCTGGAGCATCCCTGCCAGACGATCTCGGATCTTTTTACAATCTATGAAAGCAGGGGTGGATTTGAGGGGATAAAGGTTGCATACATCGGCGATGGGAATAATGTCTGCAATTCCCTGATACTTGGCTGCAGCATGCTTGGCATTGAGATGTCAGTGGCTTCCCCGGAGGGTTATATGCCAGATAAGGAGATTGTCAGAAAAGGGAAGGGGGTGTATGTCATGTCCTCCCCCAAGAAGGCTGCAGAGGATGCAGACTTCCTTTATACAGATGTCTGGGCCAGTATAGGAAAGGAGAGGGAAAGGGATGAGAGGATGAAGGCATTCAAGGAGTATCAGATAAACAGGGAATTACTGCAGCATGCAAAGCCAGACTGCAGGGTAATGCACTGCCTTCCCGCCCATAGGGGAGAAGAGATAACCGCCGATATAATAAATAGCGACAGGTCAATAATCTGGACCCAGGCTGAGAATAAACTCCACACCCAGAAGGCGATCCTTCTGAGATTGATGGGTTAAAATGGCTCTTAAACCAAAGGAGGACATCTACAGGGAGAACAGGGAATTGTTTGACAGCATAACCAGAGATCCTTCATTTTCCGATGAAGGGGGCAGGGTTGGAAGGCTTGGGCAGAGGCATGTAGTTCTTGACCTCAGATATTTTCCCTACAGGTTCATCAGGGAGAGCAGGAAATTGATGGGGAGGGCCAGTAATACGCTGGTATATCTGATTGGTAAGAGATGTGGAAAGGACATCTATGACGGGTATATGAATTCAGGTCATGACAAAGATACTTCGCTTAAACTTAGCACTGCGGGGATGTGGTATTTTGGATGGGGACTTGTGGATATAGACTCCAACAAGATGGAGGCAGTAATCTATGACTCCTTTGAGGCAGAGAGCTTTACCCTCAACAAAAAAAAGAGCAATATCCCCGTGTGCCATTTCTTCAGGGGGGTTATAGCCGGGATCTGGACAGCATATTCAGGAAAGGAATGTTATGGGGATGAAACCATGTGCAGGGCAAAAGGGGACGCCTACTGCAGGGTTGTAATAAGGTCAACCGAATAATGGATGGGATGACAAAAACCCGGCTCAGCTCCATTGATGTGAGAATTCTCTCGAAGGAATTGTATCGGAGGCTGAATTCTGCCAGAGTTGAAAAGGTCTATCAGATTTCCGGGAGGGAATTAAAGATCAAGCTGCATCGGACCGGGGAGGAGTCTGTCAATCTGATAGTGGCTCCAAATTTTCTGTGCATCAGCCGGTATATCAGACCTGCTCCAAAGGAGGCCAGCTCCTTTGCAATGCAACTGAGAAAGCATCTCTCCGGAGGGTTCATAAGGGATGTGAAACAGCATGGATTTGACAGGATTCTTGAAATTATAACTGAAAACAGGGGTAAGATTCATACCCTGATAATTGAATTGTTCAGCAAGGGCAATGTGATCCTGCTAAATTCGGATAAAAAGATTATCGGTCTTCTCGAATGGCAGAGGTGGAGGCATAGAAAACTTGGCGTTGGGCAGACCTACGAGTATCCCCCTGCAGGGATTGACACCCCCTCAATAGATGTAGAGGAATTCAACAGAATTCTATCCGGCTCTGAGAGGAGCATAGCGGCGACCCTCGCAACCGAGTTTGGTCTTGGTGGATTGTATGCGGAGGAATTATGCCTGAATTCCGGGATAGAGAAGAATCAGATATCCAGGGATATTGATGAAAAAAAGAGGGGTATTCTATTCAAATCACTGCATAAGCTCTTTGATAGGGAATTGGATGTGCGGATTATCATCAGAGGCGGGAAGATGGTTGACATTGTCCCCTTTGAACTGGAGATCTACAAGGGCTTCAGTCAGAAGGAACAGGCCTCTTTCAACGATGCAATTGATGAATACTTCAGCGTGCATGAGTTTGAGGATAAAGAAGAGAGGGTAGAGGGCAGATTCGGGGAGAGGTTAAAGAGGTTGCGGGGGATAGAGCGGAGGCAAAGAGATAGTCTGAATAAGTTAAGAAAGAAATCCGAGGACTATAAAAAGGCCGGCGACCTTATCTATCAGAACCTGCAGGAGGTTGAATCCATAATGGACGGGGTAAGGAACAGGAAACTCAGGACAGGGGACAGAATCGGAAGGTTCAGGGTAGAGGAGATAGGGAAGGACGGAACGATTAATGTCGAGGTAAAATGACAATCAGAATCGTTTCTCGGAGGGAATTTAAGCACCAGATTCCTTAGATGGTTATATGGCAGGGGGTCAAATCCAGGTATTATCACCTCATTTATAGAGAATGAGGAGTGCCTTCTCCAGATTCTTTGCCCTGAATCTCTTGATTTCGTTGATGATTATAGCTTTTCCTTCCTCAAGTGGGAAGCCTGCAATCCCGCAGCCGACGGCGGGAATTCCAATAGTTTTGCATTTCAATTCATCCGCTATCGCCAGAGAATTCCTCAGCGAATTCCGGATTGACTCCTCTGTTGCCATCCTGTGCGTTTCCCATGACATGGCCGCTGCATGGATTACATACTTTGCATTCAGCCTGCCGGCCGTTGTAGCAACGGCTTCCCCCACCCTGAGCGGGCCCTTGGAAACTGCCTCGTCCTCTATCTCCCTGCCCCCGGCCCTTCTTATTGCTCCTGCTACTCCGCCACCCATCCTCAGCGATGTATCGGCTGCATTCACTATTGCATCAGCCTCTATCCGGGTCAGGTCCCCATGCAGAATTTCAACATCCATCTGATATTTTATCTATAGAAATAAAGTTAATATGACAAAACGGGTGGTTTTTCACTCAACCACAAGAATGTTCCCTGACAGGTAAGGGTCATATTGGGAGACAGGCTGGACAACAGCCTCAGCAACAAAAGATGAAGGTAGCAACTATAGGGACCGGCTATGTTGGTCTTGTAACGGGGGCATGCCTCGCAGATATGGGCAATGAGGTTATTTGTGTAGATATTGTTGATCATAAAGTAGAGATGATAAATCAGGGAAGGAGTCCCATCTATGAGGAGGGGATGCAGGAGATTCTCAAAAGAAACGCTCAAAAGAACCTGAAAGCCACAACTGATCTGGAGATGGCAATAGAGAATTCGGATATATCGTTCATCTGCGTCGGCACTCCCTCCGACAGGGATGGAGGAATAGACCTGAGGTATATAAAATCCGCAGCCAGGAGCATTGGAAAGGCTCTCGCATCAGTTGATAACCATACCGTAGTTGTAAAAAGTACCGTAGTTCCGGGAACTACCGAGAACATAATAATTCCAATCCTTGAAAAGAATTCCGGCAAGCATGTCGGGGAATTCGGAGTATGTATGAATCCGGAATTCCTGAAAGAGGGGGTGGCTGTTGATGATTTCATGAATCCTGACAGGATTATTATCGGTCAGTATGATGAGAATTCCGGCAATAAACTTGCTGAGCTCTATAAGGGATTTTACTGCCCGATACTCAGGACGGATCTCAAAACAGCCGAGATGATAAAATATGCCAGCAACTCGTTCCTTGCAACAAAGGTTTCCTTCATCAATGAGATAGGCAACATCTGCAAGCGTCTGGGGATCGATGCCTATACGGTTGCAGAGGGGATGAGCCTTGACTACAGAATCTCCCCCAACTTCCTGAAGGCTGGGCTGGGCTGGGGAGGCTCCTGTTTTCCGAAGGACATCAAGGGCCTCATCAGCTATGCAAAGGGGATTGGCTATAATCCTGAATTACTGCAGACTGTTCTTAAGGTCAACAGAAAACAACCGGAGATTCTTCTGGACATAGCAAGAAAAAAACTCGGCTCCTTTGACGGAAAGAGAGTCGCTGTTTTAGGCCTCGCCTTTAAAGCCGATACCGATGATACAAGAGAATCGCAATCATTCCATGTTATAAGACAGCTTCTCAATGAAAAGGCAGAGGTTGTAGCCTACGACCCGAAGGCTGAGGAGAACACAAAGATAGAATTCCCTGAAATCCAGTATGCTTCCACTGCAGAAGACGCCCTCAAAGAGGCAGATATCGCTCTAATCCTGACTGAATGGGAGGAATTCCAGAACCTTAACTATGAGGGAATGAAAAACAGGATAGTGATAGATGGCAGGGACATAGTCAAAAACCGGGAGGGAATAGAGTATGAGGGTTTGTGCTGGTGATATGATGAAAATTCTGGTTACCGGGGGGACGGGCTTTATCGGCTCTCATCTCTGTGGTTATCTACTGGACAATGGCCACGAGGTCATCTGTATGGACAACCTTCTTACTGGAAGTAAGGATAATATCTCCCACCTTCTCAGCAACAAGAATTTTGAATTCATCAATCACGATGTTACTGAGTTCATAACGATTGATGGCCCCCTTGATTATATCTTCCACCTTGCATCCCCCGCAAGCCCTGTTGATTATCTGGAGCTACCGATTCAAACCCTGAAGGTTGGGTCCCTGGGCACCCATAATGCCCTTGGTCTTGCAAAGGCAAAGAACGCCAGATTTCTTCTTGCATCGACAAGCGAGGTCTATGGAGATCCGCAGGTACATCCCCAGTCTGAGAGCTACTGGGGCAACGTCAATTGCATAGGACCTCGCGGAGTCTATGACGAAGCAAAGAGATTCGCCGAGGCCCTTACCCTTGCATACCATCGCACCCACGGAATCGACACAAGGATTGCCCGTATATTTAATACATTTGGCGAGAAAATGAGGATGAATGACGGCAGGGTGGTGCCTAATTTCATGACCCAGGCCCTGAAAGGAGAGCCAATAACCGTCTATGGTGATGGTTCCCAGACACGGAGCTTCTGCTACATTTCTGACATGGTCACCGGGCTCTACAATCTGATGCTCTCCAGTGAGATTGAGCCGGTAAATCTTGGGAACCCTGAAGAGATGTCAATCATTGATTTTGCAAATAGGATCAAGAAATTAGCCGGCTCTGACTCAGAGATAGTATTCAAGGATCTCCCGATAGATGATCCAAAGACAAGACAGCCGGACATAACAAAGGCAAGAAGGGTGCTGGGCTGGGAGCCGAGGGTTTCTCTTGATGAGGGTCTGAAGAAGACCATGGAGTGGTTCAGGGTGATGACAGGTTACTAGGTCCGACATGCCATTTTTGGCGTCTCAAGACGAATAGTCATGTGTAGCTAAACACATATATTGAACTTATTTCCAGATAGTTGACCATGAACACCTTTGGGAGACTTTTTAGAGTAACCTCGTGGGGGGAATCGCACGGCAGCGCAGTTGGCTGTGTTGTGGATGGCTGCCCCTCTGGCATGGAGCTGGATCAGGGAGAGATTCAGAGGGAGCTGGACAGGAGAAGGCCGGGGCAGAATTCCATAGTGACACCAAGAGCTGAAGAGGATAAGGTTGAAATTCTATCCGGAATCTTTGAGGGAAAGACACTGGGG
>WALD01000104.1 GCA_015523055.1 Candidatus Altarchaeota archaeon | reverse complement strand
CCTACAAGAACATGAAGTTCGGTCCGAAGTGGAATATAATAGATACCATAAAACAAGCAGAGGAATTTGTTATAGAAATAAAGGATTCTGAGTATTTCTTTGATTCCAAGGGCAGGCCCTATCAGTACGCCGACATCAAGGTTAAAGGCTCTGACGGGGCTGAGATAGGGGACTTTTTCCTCTTTCTCGAAGATGAAGAAGGTAAATTCCTTGAAGGGCCGGAGGGCGCGGCGGTCTATAACAACCTCCTCAAATCAACCGAGGAGGTCAGGACATTTCTTATCGACCAGGAGACAAAGGGCAGGACCCTCTGGGGCAAGGTTAGCTGGGAAGCAAAGGACATGGACTATCTAAGGACGAGCATCCTCAACAAGATTAAATGGGTCGGAGGGAAGTGCCCAGGAAAGCTGGCGTATTATCCCGCAGGGGGAGGGGATGTTTCCGTATTTAAGTTGACAGATATTAGTGAAGTGGTGATTGTGGACTCTTCTGAGGGGTTATCAACTCCGCTTGCCGTAGAGGGACTAATAATGGGAGCAGCAGTGAACTACAACATGAAGATAAGAAATCTTGAATCTGTTGCCATTGAATCTGACAAGTTTCAGATAACCTTTGATTACCTGAATGAGAAAACAGGCGCGTGGGAGCCAAAAGAGATCATATTCTACAACAGGGATGCCAACACATTCTTTCCCCCTGAGCTTAAAGGAGGATACGATCTCTACTTTGAGAGGTGGTTCGTGGATTCATATCATATGGATCCAGCAACAAAGATGCAGGTGATAAGCAATCTGAAGAAGGGAGGGATTTATCTGGTCGCAGGGAGGAATGATAAGATAGACCCCGGTAAAAATCCTGAGCCTGCACCCTCGCTGATAGGTCTGGAGGAAATCACCAGAGACTATGTCCTGGAAGACTCTTATCAAGGGGAGATTCCATTTCAGCTGTGTGTAAAAGTTGAGGAACTGCCCGAGGACCTCCTGGTGGATATATTCAAGAATAAGATACCAATGTGGGCTAAAAGGGTATATGATGCAAGAGCCGGCAGGGCAGGTTCAACCCTTCCGGTAAATCTGAAGAGCTTTGACTTCCGTCTAAACAAACTCAGGGAGGGGATGGAGTTAATAAAAGACACGCATCCCGAGTATCTGGAATCTATAACCAATAAACTGGATGATTACCTGATTAAAGGGTTTGATAAGGGCGATATGAATTCTGTTCTTTCAGATGCAGATAAGGAGAGTCTTCTGGAAACAACCGACCAGAAATTCTGCGATTTCGCAAAAAACTTTCGCTTTTTCGGGATGTGCGGTTCAGGGGGTTGTTACAGGTTGGGGAGATTCGTATCGGATAAAAGTTACTATAATATGGTGAATTCCGCCGGGGAGACGAAGAATCTCCTTGACATGCTCAAGGAATTCATTGACCTAGCGAAAGAAGACTTTGGAGTGGATATAACGGTTAGCCTGGGTGGTTCCATAAATTACTTCAGGTTAACCAGCGAAGATAAACCGGTATTCAGCCGACTCAAGGATATTGATATAATCGTCCATCCAAAGAAGACGCCACGGCCCCCCTCTCTAACGCAAGTCCCGGGTGAATTTAAACAGATTCTTAAAAGAAATGGTTTTAAGATTGGTGGCACAGAGGCAAGACCAACATTTACCCTCTACGAGAAGGGGAAGCCCCATACCCTGTCAATTGATGTGCAATCGGCTGACCCGGTGGTGGACTTAATACGGATTACAGACCTGAGGAAGCGGGCATACCCTGATGCGTTTACAATTGTAGTAAAGGACCCAGAGACTATCAAGAAAATAGATAACGCATTTAAAGAGCATCCTGATACCCCGGAGATCAGGGGCTCACAGAAAGGTAGAATGCTTGTTCGAGCATCGGATTTTGTCACGGCCGGTAAACTGGATAAAGCAGCAAAACGGGCAACCTTTGCTGCAAAGATTCCAGGCACATCCGAGGGGGATGCAGTTGCAGATGAGATAATCACGAGATTTGATGAAGGTACCATAGACGAGGAATTCATCAAGGAGAAGATAGAGGAGATTAATCTGTTGGAACCCTCAACCGACCTGATACTTCAGGACTCCTACATGGCAAAGGTGAGATACATGAGGACAATAAACGATTATATACCCGAACTGGATGATGCCACCAATAACCTGAATGCATTGAAAGCAGGCAGGATAATCACGAGTCTGGATGCATTGAAGGTTGAGGTGAAGGATGATACAGTTCTTACTAAGAGGCACAAGAGGTTCGTTCTGAAGAGAATCTCCGAGCTAAAAGAAGTGGCATCCAAGGTAAAGACAGCGCTGGAATCGGCTCCTGACCTGGATGCACTGGACGACGATGCCGTAAAAGAAAAGGTAGGGAAGGCAAAGACAGACCTTATTAGAGTCGATGGCAAACTTACAGAGGAGACTGCTCTCCTCTATGAGGAGGTGGGGCAGGAGCTAATCAAGTCAAAGAAGGAATTTGATAATAAACTCTCGAAGGAGGAGAAGGCCAGGTGGAATGATATATTGAAGGATGAAAAGGGACATCTGATGATTGATCTCGAGATATTTGTGGACTTCACCAACAATCTCCGGGAGAAATGGTACCAGTCTAGGTACTACCGGAGGGTGTATGAGGCTATGGAGTGGACGCATGAGAAGCTGGGCAAGCTTGGGAAGGACAGACTCGCAACGCTTGGCAAGGCTGCCGGAGTTGCAGCAGTAGGCATTGGAATAATCCATATTCTGGCAAAGGATGTTGGCGAAAAATTGCAGGTTATTGGCGATAACGAGAACAACCCCTTTTATGTAATGGTCGGAAGAAGGCTTGAAACCCTTGCAAAATGGATACATGCAGGTTTTATTGCTATGATAGCTGTTCAAATACTAATAGCCCTGGTTAAAGGCGGCCTGCTCGCTGCCGTGATATCGTCTGCTGTATGGCTTGTATTGTTTGGGATTATAGCCCTCGTCATCACAACAGGTCTGAAATACTTCTGGTGTGGCTATCTGAATAAAAGCCTTGCGGGGGATTCAATCTGCATGATGTTCTATGGCCCCGCTCCCATAGCAATGACTGCTACGATACAGGGCAAGTCTGGCACATGCACCATGGCTGGTGCCTGGAGGGGGCAGTCGGAGATGAACTGCAACTGAGGGGAATCTCCACGCCTATGGTCTATGCAGGGA
>WALD01000103.1 GCA_015523055.1 Candidatus Altarchaeota archaeon | reverse complement strand
CGGTAAACCTATTGCCCTGTAAACCTCCCAGCTCTATCTTATCGTTAGAATAAGAAAAATCTCTCAACTGGATATCCTTTATTCTGATCCGTCTTAGGTTATCTTCTCTGATGTTCCATGCGGAGACTCTCTGCGTGGTTACAGCTCTTTTATCTTTGGTTCCGGCAAATGAGAGCCTGTTCCTGCTCACACCCAGCCTTCTGGAGATCTCCCTCATCGCCCTGTGGGTGTCCCAGTTCTTTTTTTGCAGGGTAAAATGGAGGAATTTCCCTGCGGGGTAGTTCCTGCCGATGAGCCGGGGAATTCTACTGTTTCCAATCTCCAGTCCGATGGCACCTGTATCGGCATCCAGAATCCTTCCATTTCCTGTAATCTCCTCAACCACGAAATCCTCTGGAATTTGCTTAATCCTGCCCCCGATGCCATCGGTAGATGATTTATAACAGAGGATTCCAGTTTCTTTCTCCAGCTCTGGTGGATCCATATTCGACATATCCTATAATAAGATACGAGTAACTTAAACCCCAAACCCATGGTTTTTAGCCCAGTTTTCTGATTCTTTCTTCCCCCTTGGTTTCCTCCATCACTTTGAGGGTTCCTTCTGGAACGAGGCTCTTCCAATGTTCTCCTGCAAGGATTCTTCCCCTGATCTCTGTGCCGGAGTAATTCCCTCTGTTGAAGAACGGCGTTTCTCTGACCTTGCAGCCTGCTTCTCTGAAGAGCCGGCGCTCCAGTTTGGCATTTGTATAAACAGAATCAAACTCAGGGACTATCTTCCTGACGTGGGAAACCCAGAGCTCATTGTTGCTTATATCCGGGATATCAAAGATTTCAAATTTTATTCCTGAGAGGGAATTCTCAATCATCCTCCTTCTCTCGGCTGCCGAAAAAGGATTCTTCTTTGTATTGGACTCCTGCGAGCTGCCTATCCCAATGATTATGGAATCTACATCCCTGGCTGCAAATTCTATCAGCCTTAGATGTCCAATGTGAAAGGGCTGAAATCTTCCGATGATAAGGGCTCTTTGCATGATAGAATTTAGATATTGAATCTAATATCCTGATAATCCTGGCTCTGACCTTTTATCCCGGTGCAATACACAGATATAGTAAACTACCCCTCCCTATCGGAAGGGGCTTTCCATAGGAGTTGAATCAAGATGCACAGCATTAAAACCCAAACCATCATTGGAACGCAAAAGTCCGTTTACAGGGACTCGCCTGCTGGTAAACTGGAAAGAAATAGGGTTGTTGAGACCATGTTTCTTGTTCCGCACCATCAGGGATTTGACAGCGACAGCCAAGCTTGCTTTTCTGTCGGAGTTCACAATTTGACCGCAACTAACGCATTTAAAAAGTGCGTAGTTGGAACTATGCCCACTCTTAGCCACAGCACCGCAGTGGCTACACCATTTAGAGGAATGGTAGGCATCGCCAATTGTGAGACTGATGTTCTTGTCGAAACACCTACTTTCGAGGGTTGTTTTGAACAGAAGGATAGGCATCCGCAGAACTTCTTTGTTGAATCTCCTACCTTTAGGCTTGAATCGTGTGAGCTTTTCAATCCCAATATCAGCATCGTATTTGAGAGCCAAGTTGATGATGTCTCTCACGACTTCACCAATACGATTCTTAACGAAGTTTCGTTCTTTGGTTTTAAGTTTTCTGAGACTCTTCCTTGCTCGGTGACTTCCCTTGTCTGCGAGACTCTGAAGTTTCTCCCTTCGTTCAAATATCTTCTTTCGCTTAACCCAAATATCTTTACCAAAGTAAGTCTGTTTGAGGACTTTACCTTTAGGAGTCAACACACTGATAGCGAAGCACTTGCTATTGACATCAACTCCGATCATATTCCTTCAAGTAGTGATTTTAGCTTCTTTGGAGAGGAAAGCAACAACCTGTCCATTAGAGGTCAGTCCATAAGTTTTACATACCCAACCATTACTAATCAAAGAGGAGTATCGTTGATAGTTTCTGTTCTCCTGTATAGGAATAGCAATTCTCTTCCTTGGATACAGCCCGAACTCAACGAAGAATCTGCTTTTAGTGAAGAAAGTCTTACAGTTTCGAGGAATGTTGAATTTAACAGTGATGTTATCCAATCTATTGCCCTTACTCCTCACAACATTCCTCTCAATATCACAAATAACTTGACTATTGAAGGAGGTGGTTTTCTTGCAAGTTAGATACATAGCATTATGTAAGTCCATCAGTTTCTTGGACTTACGCTTAGAAAGGAGAAAGTTAGCGAGAGAAGTAGCTTTAATGCTAAACTCCTTCAAAAGAGCATTCTTGCGATTCGTAGCATCAGTTTGGAGTAAGATTGCTCTTTTCATGGTCTTAACGGTTGATATATCACCTTCAACACTTAAAAGGAGGTTAGGGGGGGCAATTCCTCCCCACCCTTTTGGAAGGGGGTCTCCTTGCCCCCAGATATAATGAAAATACACAATCCTCCGGACCAGAATTATACAGGGCAGTCCGTTGAAACGGTAACTGAGGATATTGATATCGTCGGAGAATGGAACGCATAGAGCTCCTGAGAAGGGAGATTGACGGAATTGACAGGGGAATTCTCAAGCTTCTTGAGGAGAGGGTGAAGGTAGCGAGAAAGATTGGGGGGATTAAAAGAAAGGAGGATATGGAGATTGAGGATGTAGAGAGAGAAGAGGAAATTCTCAGGGGTATTCTAGATTCAACAGACCTGGACAGGGGATTTATAGAGGAGTTGTTCAAAAAGATAATTGGATATTGTAAGAATGAAGAGTAATGTCTCTGTTCTCGGACCCAGAGGCACGTTCACGGAAATTGCTGCAAGGAAGGTATTCCCCGGAGGGGAATTCGTCTATTGCAACACCGTTAATGAGGTCTTCGACAAAGTGACTCGGGGGGTAGAATTCGGGGTGGTTGCAATTGAGAATTCCCTTGAGGGAAGTGTTAATGTGACAATGGATTGCCTGCTGGATTATAATCTGAATATCTGGAAGGAAATCATTATGGACATACACCTCTGCCTTGCATCCTTCAAAACCAAAAGGGAAGACATCAGGCTGATACTCTCCCACCCCCATGCTCTGGCACAATGCAGGAATTTCCTGCATGAGAATTTTCCCAGAGCAAAGTTGCAGGGGAGTGAAAGCACTTCTGCTGCAATGGCGAAGGTGAAGGATATCAAAGGGGGAGGAGCAATCGGTTCTAAGGAGACTGCAAGGTTCTACAAACTCAAAATCATGGAGGAGAATGTGGAGGATGCACCGAGTCAGACTCGCTTCATTGTGATATCAAAGAATTCAAACAAGGGAAAGAAGACCTCAATCATAGTTGCCTTGAAAGACGAGCCTGGCACCCTTTACAAATTTCTGAAGGAATTTGCTGACTCCGGCATAAATCTAACGAGGATAGAATCCCGCCCTTCCAGAAAGAGGTTGGGGGAATACCTGTTCTTTATCGACTTTGAGGGCTCGCTGGGAGATGAGAAAATCAAAGGAGTTATGGATTCTGTCAAAAAGAAGACTACTTTTCTGAAGGTTCTTGGGAGCTACTAAAATGCACGTTAAGCATCCGCTTGTTAAATCAGGGGTTATAAATCTGAGGAGCTATCAGGAAGCGATTGTTGCAAGGGCGATAGATAAGAATACCCTCGTTGTTTTACCAACAGGGCTGGGAAAAACGATAATCGCGGCGATGGTTGCGGCTCATAGACTGTATAAATTCCCCGACTCCAAGGTGTTGTTTCTGGCTCCGACGAGGCCGCTTGTTGTCCAGCACGAAAAAACCCTCAGGGGAATTCTCACTCCCATGGGAATGGTTGCAATTACTGGAATGGATGCCATTTCAAGGAGGAAGGAATTATGGAATTCCAATCAGATGATTTTTTCCACCCCGCAGACGATAGAGAATGACCTCTACAGAGGGCTTGACCTGAAGGATGTCAGCCTCATTATATTCGATGAGAGTCATCGCGCTGTTGGGAACTATGCCTATGTTGCCATAGCGGAAGAGTATATGAAGGTGTCTAAAGAGCCGCTGATTATGGGACTTACCGCTTCGCCGAGCGCTGACAGGGAGACAGTCGAGGCTATAAAAAAGAACCTTTTTATTGAGAGGGTTGAAGCCAGGACAGATCATGATGCCGATGTTAAACCACATATACAAGGGTTGAAGGTTGAGTGGCTGAGGGTTGAATTACCGGGGGAATTCAAGAAAGTCAGGAGGATAATAGAGGACATTTTGAGGGACGACATAAGGGAGTTGAAAAAAATGCAATATCTCAAGACTGCAAATCTTTCCTCCATAAACAAGAGAATTCTTCTTAAACTGCAGTCTGATATAAGGAAGGAGATTTCAATTGGAATGGACTCTTATGTTCCTGCCTCACTGGTAGCATCGGCTATGAAGATAAGCCATGCTTTGGAGCTTCTGGAGACCCAGGGGATATCAGCCCTTGAAAGTTATCTTGAGAGGTTGCAGAAACAGAGGAGCAGGGCAATTAAAAGATTATTCATGGACGAGAGGATGAAGAATCTTGTAAAGGTGGTGCATGATTTGAGGGTGATGGGCGTCGAGCATCCAAAGGTGGATGAGCTTGTCAGGGTTGTGAAGGAGCACAAGGACAAGAAAATCATAGTCTTCACTCAGTATAGGGACTCTGTCAACAAGATAATTGAGAGGCTGAACGAGAATGACATCCTTGCACATGAATTCATAGGGCAGGCCTCCAGAGGCAATAAGAAAGGAATGACGCAGAAGGAGCAGGTCAGAATTCTTGAGAATTTTAAAGAAGGCAGATATACTGCTCTGGTTGCTACCTCTGTTGCAGAGGAGGGTATTGATATTCCCCGGGTTGATATAGTTATATTCTACGAGCCGGTTCCATCAGAGATAAGGACGATTCAGAGGAGAGGCAGAACCGGAAGGAGCAGGGCCGGGAAAGTCTTTGTTTTAATGGCTAAAGGGACCCGAGATGAGGCGTATTACTGGTCTTCACTCCATAAAGAGAGGAGAATGGGGAAACTTGTCAGGGAGATGAGAGACGACATTGACAGAGATGCAGGGCAACAGAGCCTTCTCAAGTATCAGTTCAAGGACAAGAATAATCGGGAAGGGGAGATAGGGATATATGTCGATGTCAGAGAAAGAAATGCGAGAATTCTTAAGGTTCTGAGGGATAAAGCGAGGGTTGAATTGAGGCAGTTGCCGGTGGGAGATTTCATTCTGAGTGATAGGGTGTGCTGCGAGAGGAAGACACAGGCGGACTTTGTTCAGTCCATAATTGATAGGAGATTGCTTACGCAGGCAAGGGAATTATCAAGCAATTTTGAGATTCCAATACTCATAATTGAGGGTGAGGGTGACCTCTATTCGTTGAGAGATGTTCACCCCAACGCTATTAGGGGTGCTCTCGCTGCCCTTGCGGTAAATTTTGGAATTTCTGTAATCCCCAGCAGGGATGAGGAAGATACAGCCAACTTTTTATATACTGTTGCCAAGAGGGAGCAGGATTATGAAGGAAGAGAGGTAGTGTTGAGAGGGGAGAAGAAGCCGCTCCTGCTTGAGGAGAGGCAGCGCTACATCATAGAGTCCCTACCAAATGTTTCGGCAGTTCTTGCAAAGAGGCTCTTGGAGAAATTCAAGAGCGTTAAAGGGGTTGTTAATGCCTCAGAGAAGGAGCTGATGAAGATTGAGGCTATAGGTAAAGGAAAGGCAGAAGAGATTAGCAGGATTGTAAGAAGCAGATACACCGGAAAGAAGTGATGGAATGTATATAAATATTCAGAAGATAAAGATTAATTAATCCTTAAAATGGTAGAAGGCACTCAAAAACCGACAGACAGGGAGAAGGAACTCCAGGAGAGGGAGGAGAGGTTGAGAAGGAAGGAGATAGAGCTCAAGAGGAAGGAGGAGAAGCTCAGAGAAGAAAAGGAGGATATAGAGATGTTCTTCGATGAGGAGATGGACCTGGAGAAGAGAAGGGCAGAGCTTATGAAAATGGAGAGGGATCTGGAAAGACAGAAATATTCTCTGGAGAGTATGAAACCTAAGAAGGAGAATGCTGAGCTTGAATTGAAAAAAAAGGAAGAATCATTGAAGAAGAAAGAGGTCAGGGTCAATAAAGAGCGTGAGGAGCTGGAAAAAGCAAGAAAGAGGATTGAGGCAAGGGAATCAGAATTAAGAGCCAGAGAGGAAAGGGTTAAGGAGAAAGAAGAAGATGTGGAAAGGAGCAGGATATCTCTTCTCGAGGTTGAAAAGGAGCGCAAGGAGATTGAGGATGTGAGGCGGTCTATCGAGGCTAAGGAAGACAGTCTTAGGGTCAGGGAAACGAAGCTCAAAAAGGAAAAGGTAAATCTTGAAAAGAAAAGGGATGAGCTGAAGAGAAAGGAGAGAGAGATGGAAGCAGAGGAGAAGCGCCTTAGCGAGATAGAGGACGATCTGAAAAAGGAGGCAAAGCGGCTTGAAGGCCTTCTCATTGAGGGTGATGAGGGGGTTAAGGAAGAGGTGCCCGAAGAAAAGGCTGCTGAGCCTGTAGAGGAGGAGGTTGCTGAGGAGATTGAAGAAGTGCCTGAGGAAGCTCCACCCGAAGAGGAGGTTGCTGAGGAGATTGAAGAAGTGCCTGAGGAAGCTCCACCCGAAGAAAAGGCTACTGAACCTGTAAAAGAGCAGGCCGTTGAGGAAGAAGCTCCTCTGAAGGAGGTTCTCCCAGAGCCACTTAAGGAAGAAGCGCCCCCCGAAGAGTTGCCTCCCGGCCCGGCTGGAAAGAAAAAGAGTCAATCGGATGAGGAAATAGCAGAGAGGTTAAAGAAGGAGATAGTCGGTAAAGAGGTAAAGGAGCTGAAGAATGAAAGGGAGATAGGTGCGGACGACCTCTTTGAATTGATTAAGAGAAAGAGAACAATAAAGATGAAAAAGGCTATGGAATTGCTCAATGTTACCGAGAAGGAGGTTAATGAATGGGCTGATGAATTAAGGAACAGGGGCATGATTGAGGTGCATCCAAGGTTTCTTGGAGGAATAGATCTTACTCTCACAAAAGATACCCTCAAGAGGGTCAAGAAAGCCGAGGAGGATGAAAAGATTAAAAGAGTCAGGGAGGAGCTTGAAAGGTTGAGGAGGGATGAAAAAGCAAGGCAGGGGAATGTTGAGGAATGACATATCCAGTTAAATCTCTTTTTCTGAGTTCGGGTGCTTGTGCATGGGGAAAATGCCTGTTCTGTGGTTATGGAAGAATTCACGGTAAGAATCCAACCGTGGAGAGGCTTAAGAGGGAATTTGACTCATTCTTTTCTATGCTTAATGGAGAGAAGTGGGTGAAGGTCTTTATCTCAGGAAGCTGGCTGGACGATAAACAGATTCCGGAGGAGGCGAGGAGGTATTTTATCAGCATGTGTATGAAGAATGGAGTGAAGAAGCTTACTGTTGAATCAAGGCCGGAATTTATAACCAATGAGAGGTTGAATGAATTCAGGGGTGTTGATTTTGAAATTGCGATCGGTCTTGAGATTGCGAACGATAAAATTCTTGAGAGGATAGACAAGGGGTTTGCGGTTGCGGATTTTGAGAGTGCTGCCAGAAAGGTGCAGGCGGCAGGGGGTTTGGTAAGGACATACCTCCTAGTGAATCTGCCCTTCATCAGAGATATGGAAACGGAGCTTGATAAGTCTGTGGATTACGCTCTCAGATATTCAGATTCCGTCGTGCTTATAAATCTACTGCCTCACAGCAACTGCCCGCTGTTTGATATGTGGTTAAGGGGTGAGTGGAATTTCCTCAGCAGAGAAGAATTCTCCCGGGTTGTTGAGAAGTGGAAGGGCAAACCGAGGATTGAATTGGATATTGAAACCTTCCGATTCATACCGAAATTTCCAGGGGAGATTAGAGAGAATTTGACTGGGGTAGGGGAGAATTTTCTCACGCATCCGCATTTTGAGGTCTGGCAGGACTATCTTGTTAGATGGTATAACCCACAGAAGGGGATTGTGCTGTTCCTACCCTGCTCCCATAAGAAGCCCTACTCAGAGTCCGAGACGCACCAGGGGATAATTGCAAGGGTTGATAAATTGGGGTTGAGGGGCAGAATTCACGAGGTGATGCTGAGTAATGCAGGAATTGTTCCGAGGGAATTCGAGAATTTTTATCCATTCAACGCATACGACTGGGACGAACTGCAGGAGACGGAAGAGATAAAAAGGAGGTACATAGAGGTGACTTCCAGAAGGATAGAGAATTACCTGAAGACGCATGGCTATGAGAAGGTCCTATGCTTCCTGAGGTATGATTCAGAGAGTTATAGGGCGCTGGAGATGGCCTGCAATTCCTTGCGTATAAAACTCATCAACTTACTATCAAAGAAAACATATAACAAGATTAAAGATAAGAAGAGGCCTCTTCAGTCGGTGGAGGCGCTCTCCGACCTCGAAATGGGTTTGAAGAATGAGGCTATGCAGGTTTAATTCCGGCGGGAAGGAAAGGTTTGGAATTTATTCCGATAATGAAATTAGAGAGATAGATGGAGATTTATTTAATCCCAAAAAAGAGACTGGAAAGATTTACAGAGAGGATGAGGTGGAATTTCTCCCTCCAACTCAACCAACGAATATAGTGGGCATCGGATTTAATTTTATGAAGCATAGGGACGAACTAAAGGATATAGCAACGAATGAGCCGACCATCACTCTCATGGCTGCGAATAGTGTTACAGGTCACGGGAAAGAGATATTACTACCTGAAATCTCGGGGAGGGTAGAGCATGAGGCGGAGTTAGGAATCATCATTGGCAAGGGAGGCCACAGGATTGAGAAGCCTGCGGAGCATATTCTTGGTTATACAATAGTTAATGATGTGACTGCGAGGGATATTGAACACAAGATGATTCAATGGAGCCCGTCTAAAAGCTTTCCGGGATTCTGCCCCGTAGGGCCCTGCGTAAATACGGAGCTGGATGTCAGGAATTTAAGAATTCAATGCAGAGTTAACGATGAATTAAGGCAGGACTCAACGACAGGGAAGATGATATACTCTCCGAATGAATGCGTAAGGTTTGCCAGTAAATTCATGACTCTGGAGCAGGGGGATCTGATAGCTACAGGAACCGTTCCCGGAGTCGGGAAACTGGAAGACGGCGATGTCGTCGAGGTTGAGATTGAGGGAATTGGAATATTAAGAAATTTCGTAAGGAAGAAATGAAGATTATCCCTGCAGTAGATATAATGGATGGAGAGTGTGTGCAGCTCGTTGGAGGAAAGCCAGAGACTAAGAAGAGCTACGGAAATCCTGTCGCTATGGCAGAGAGGTGGGTATCCAAAGGGGCGGAGATTCTTCATGTGGTTGATCTGGATGCCGCTCTTGGCAGGGGGGATAATACAGAGATTGTGCTTGATATAGCCCACTCCGTTGATGTGCCGATACATTTTGGGGGGGGTATCAGAAGCATGGAGAAGGCAGAATTCCTTCTTAATTCTGACATTGAGAGGGTAATTTTAGGGACATTAGCAGTCAGGGATTATTTCAATGAATTTGAAATTCTGAAGGAACTGAACCAGAATTTCAGAGAGAGAGTCATCGCTGCTGTCGATTCAAAAGACGGGAAGGTGGTTGTCAAAGGCTGGCAGGAGAAGACCGAGCTAAAGGCAGGGGGGTTTATGAAGAAGGCTGGAGGGCTGGTCTGGGGCTTTCTTTATACAGATGTGAATGCTGAGGGGAGAATGGAGGGGATTAATGTGGAGTCTATAAAGAGGGTTTTATCCTCTGCAGAGAAGCCCCTGATCGTTTCTGGTGGGATATCCAGCGAAAAGGATATGGGGGTTCTGGACAATATTGGTGTCTGGGGCATCGTTCTTGGAAAAGCGCTGTATGAAGGCCACATAAAGCTGAAATAGAAAGGTTTTTATAGGGAAGTCAGTTAAATTAATAAATAACCTATGTTGCATTACCTGGAACGATATAAAATGAGATATACTATGACAGGTTATGGTGCGATTGTGATTGGCATATCGATAATCATGATGTCCATAATCGCCGCATCCATGGGAACGCCAATTGCTATTATGAGGTCAAAGGCACTACTGAGTTTTGGTGGCTTTATGGTTGCTCT
>WALD01000102.1 GCA_015523055.1 Candidatus Altarchaeota archaeon | reverse complement strand
GGAGCAAGGATCTGGAAGAATTCCCCCGGAGTTCTCCTTTTAATGGCTCAGGCTATCCGGAGCATAAGTGAGAATCCGGGGAGGGGATCGGAGTGGGCAAAGAATCCCTGCCCGTGCGAAGAAAAAATCTCTGGGAGAGCGTAAGCGGAACCGCTTAACCAATGTTAGAGTTGTTTGCGAAGAAAATGCACCTACAGGTATATCTATGCCCTGAATCTAACCCTGACGGAATCCCTGTGTGCTTTGAATCCCTCAGCATCCGAGAGCTTCTCTATTGAATCCTTCAGTCTTCCCAGTCCTTCTCTGCTCAGATTCTGGATAGAAACCCTTTTCAGAAAATCATCAACTCCCAGATGTGAGGAGAATTTAGCAGCTCCGGTCGTGGGGAGGACATGATTCCCGCCTGAGCAGTAGTCCCCCGCCGCAACCGGTGAATAATCACCGAGAAAGATAGCTCCCGCGTTCTTAATCCTCAGTGATACTCCCTCTGGGTTCCTGCACATTATCTCAAGGTGCTCAGGAGCGTAGTCGTTTACGAATTCTATACATTCATCCATGTTCTCTACTAAAACAACGGTTGAATTCTCTTTAATCTCATCAGCGATCTCCCTTGAGTCCGTGACCACCACGGCCTGCACGTCGGGATCGTGCTCTTCCTGCGCTAGAATATCGGCATGGATGAATTCCGGGTTTGCCGATTTGTCGGCCATTATAAGAATTTCAGACGGCCCCGCAGGCGTGTCGATACCCACCCTGCCATAGACCAACATCTTGGCTGCCATCACATAGACATTTCCGGGACCTATAATCTTGCTGACCGGCTTTATGGTTTCCGTTCCATAGGCCATCGCAGCGATGGCCTGCGCTCCCCCTACTCGGTAGACCTCATCAACCTCTGCAATTCTGCAGGCCGCGAGAATTACGTCCGGTACCTCGGGAGGAGAGCAGACGACAACTCTCTCAACCCCCACAATCCTTGCAGGAATTACCGTCATTAAAACAGTAGAGGGATACGGAGCTCTCCCCCCCGGAACATAGCAGCCCACACTATCCATTGGGATGACTTTCTCGGAGATAGAAATTCCCTTTTCTATCTCAGTCTTCCAATTCTTCCTGATATGCCTCAGCTGTTCCATGTGGAATTTTTCTATGTTTTCCTTTGCATACTCAAGAGCAGAAATCAATTCTCTATCAACTCTGAAGTAAGCTGAATCCATCTCTTCAGAAGAGATTCTAAGGTTATCTGGATTAAGGTCAAATTCATCAAACTTCTTTGTATATCTGGATAGAGCAGAATCCCCATTATCTCTGATGTCCTGCAGGATTGACTTTATGGCCTCTACTGCCTTCTCCCTGTCAAGAGAGGATCGGTTCAGGAGCTTCTGCACCCCCACCTTATCCCCATAATTAATGACGCTCATCTTAGCTTAACCCCTCATCCACCCTATAGATAATCTCCCTCCGCGTATTCTCCCCCCCGACATCGCCCCTCTTTTCCAGTTGGTTTAGTGTACAGGGTGTTCATCTTCTTGACCAAAAATCCTTGACTGCCTGACTCCCTCCTATTTTTATCTGTTGTTGCTGGCAACGGTTAATCTATGCGAGAATTTGTATAAATGTGAATTCTACAGGAATTCCGAACATCTGTGCATCTCTATGAGAGGGGACCTAATGACTCGGGATGACGTGATGATTCTTGATTTTGATAAAGAGATATGGATTTACTACTGAGATATAGGTATAGACCACGGCCTGAATTAACCGAACCATGACGAAAATAACGACAGCCAGGTAGCCTCTAAACCCCCGGAGCCCGGAGAGCAATCCAATGCCCACAGTCAGAACTGTAAGGAATAAAAAAACTAAATTTATTCTGAGGATGTCCCATCTGTGCTTCAGGCTGAGACTGAAGCTCTCCCTAAATGTCTGAGTGAATTCCTTTTTCTCAATCACAGCAACGGGAATGACAAAGAACACAAGAACTGCAAAGACGAGAATTATTGTAAGTACAAGTAAGAAGAGGGATATCTGAATGTAGGGGCTTTCCCGTGTGAGTGTCATGAACATCGCGAAAGGAATTATGACAAACATCACCATTAGGGATATCAGTAATCCAAAAACCATGAGAACAGGCCATGATCCCAGAGCCTCGCGCAATGCCTTTCTAAGACTTACTGGCTTGTTATTATAATAGTCACTCACTATTGATGGATACATGGCATATGTCAGAAGGTCAATAAGGTAGATAAAGACAAGAGATATCAGTAGTAACAGGGTGTAGACCAGTAGCTGGATTATCCCTGTCTTTTCTGCAAACACAAAACCTGTAGCAATCTCATTCATCTTCAGGGTAATTCTCATCAGGACAAGGATGCATCCTGTGTAGAGGGTAGTGGTCACAAACTTCGGGATAAATATCTCTGGCTTCGTTCTCAACAGGTTCAGGGAGTCCTTCAGAGATTCAGTGATTTCCATCGTATTTGCTATTTATATGTGGGTTCATATCCATTAGTAGCTGGGGTGTATTATGGGTTCTTGGGTCTTATCATTAGTGGATTTTTTTCGTTGATGCTCTATGGATTTATCTTACTAACAATACTTGGTCTATTCTTCCGCATTATCTACCAGTATGAGAAAGGCGTCCTCTTTGCATTTGGGAGATTGTCTGGCATTAGAAAACCAGGGCTGAATTTCATAATTTCGTTCTATTCCCCTGAACTGATTTTTATTTTTTCTCTTCATTAGTTATACTATGGATAGAGAGATAGAGGAGCTGTCTGATGAGGCAAAGGAACTGGGCAAGACGATAGACTCCCTTGAGAGGGAGATTTGCAAGGTTATAGTGGGCCAGGATTATGTCATAAAAAGGCTTCTCATCGGTTTGTTGTGCAATGCCCACATTCTGCTTGAGGGGGTTCCAGGGCTGGCAAAGACCCTGATGGTTCACACTCTTGCGAATATAACGCACTGCAGCTTTAGAAGGATTCAATTCACTCCTGATTTACTTCCTGCGGACATAATCGGAACCAAGATATATAACCAGAAAACTGCAACCTTTACGACCAAGGAGGGTCCCATCTTCGCGAATTTCATTCTTGCAGATGAGATAAACAGGGCCCCACCAAAGGTTCAATCTGCATTGTTGGAGGCGATGCAGGAGAGGCAGGTTTCGATATCCGGGGATACATTAAAGCTACCTAGTCCCTTTCTCGTTCTCGCGACACAGAATCCAATTGAAACCGAAGGCACATATCCCTTACCGGAGGCGCAACTTGACCGGTTCATGTTTAAGGTCATTGTAAAACATCCCTCAAGGGATGAGGAGATAGATATAATGAACAGGATGACGACAGGGAAGGATTTGAAGGTTGATTCCATCATCACCTCAGCGGAAATTCTTGAATTTCAAAAATTTACCCATAGAATTTATGTTGATGATAAGATAAAGAACTATGTTGCTGATTTAATCTTTGCAACAAGAGAACCATCGGGGAAATTCCCCGACCTTGAGAACATGATAACCTACGGAGCTTCACCCAGAGCCTCTATATATCTTATTCACGGAGCGAAGGCAAATGCAGTGCTTGACGGGAGAGGCTATGTTGTCCCGGATGACGTCAAAGATATAGCATACGACATTCTTCGCCACAGAATAATCCTTTCCTACGAGGCGGAGGCCGAGGAAATCACGGTTGATAGTATCATAAAGAGGATTCTTGAGGAAACAGAAACTCCATAAAGATGGAGCAGCTTGAGCGTGAAAGGGTCAGGGAAATTCTGAGGAATGTGAGACAGGTTGAATTGAGAACCAAACGGTTTGCAGATTCTATCTTCCAGGGAGCATATAAGAGCACCTTCAAGGGCAGAGGGATAGAATTCTCAGAGGTGAGGGAGTATCAACCCGGAGATGATATAAGGACAATAGACTGGAATGTTACAGCAAGATTTGGCCATCCCTACGTGAAAGAATTCATTGAGGAGAGAGACCTTACCATTCTAATTGCCTTTGACATATCGGGCTCCCTAGATTTTGGAACCCAGAGAACGATAAAAAAGGGCATAGCCACCGAACTGATTGCAAGTATTGCCTTTTCCGCCCTGAGGAACAACGACCGGGTTGGTCTAATCCTCTTCAGCGAGCGGGTTGAGAAATACCTCCCTCCGAAAAAGGGCAGGAAACAGGTCATGCGGATTATAAGGGAAACAATTTACCATGAGCCAGAGAAAAAGGCAACAGATCTTAATCAATGCCTTGATTTCATCAACAGAATTACGAAAAAGAAGGCAATAGTATTCTTCATTTCCGACTTCAGCGAGCCTGTAGAGACTTATGCAAAGTCAATGAGAATTCTTGGCAAAAAACATGATATTATATCCGTCAATATCCAAGATTTAAGAGAAATGGAAATCCCGGATGTAGGCCTTATATCTCTGGAGGATGGAGAGACAGGAGAGCAGATTCTGGTTGATACATCGGATGAAGAATTCAGACGAAATTTCTCCACTCTTGCTAATGAACATAGGGAAAGAACTATAAAATTCCACCACTCCCAAGGTATCGACATCATTGATATAAAGACAGACGAGGACTGGGGCAGAGCTATGATTAAATTTTTTGGGATAAGGAAGAGGAGGATGAGATGATCGAGTTCCCGAGATTTATGGAGCCCATCTGGTTAATAGCATTGATAATAATCCCTCTGGTGCTCTATCTTTATTTCTGGGCCATGCAAAGGGGCAGGAAGGTAGCCATCCGGTTCAGCAATCTGGACTTAATAAAGAGAGCAGGAGGGAAAAAAGCAGTAAATAGGGAGAGAATTCTTCTCCTGATTACCCTTCTCTCCCTTGCCTCCTTAATCGTTGCCCTTTCCGACCCCCACCTCCCGCTTAAGAGAATAAAGGAGGGAGTTAATGTTGTTCTGGCAATCGATGTATCGGGAAGCATGCAAGCGCAGGATTACAAGCCCAACAGGCTTGAAGCCGCGAAATCTAGTGCCGGGGTTCTAATAAAAAGCCTCGATATGAAGGACAATGTGGGTATTGTTATCTTCTCCAATGGAGCTACTACCTCCTCGTATCTTACTCCCTTCAAGGAGAAGGCAATCAAGAAGCTGGAGAGTATTGGGCCACCAAACGGACAGACTGCAATAGGGGATGGCATGTCCCTTGCGATAGACATGGCTACCTCTATTCCAAACAAGAAAAGAATTGTCATTCTCCTCAGCGACGGAGAGAACAATGCAGGGGTTATCTCCCCCGCTGAGGCAATAGAATTCGCAAAGACAAACGGGATTCAGGTTTATACTATCGGTATAGGTTCAGAGGAGCCAGTGGTTCTGGGCCACGACTTCTTTGGCAGGCCGCAGTATGCGAAGCTGGATGAGGAAACCCTCAGAAGAATCGCCCAGCAGACGGGGGGGCAGTACTTCAAGGCCGTTGATGAGAATACTCTGCAGCAGATTTACAAAAGCATTCCAGAGAAGATAAAGCGCGAGGAGGAATTCACCTCTGTAAAGGACTACTTTATAGCCCTTGGAGGGATTTTAATCCTGATGGGCTTTTATTTAAGATATTTCGGAAAGAGAATTTTACAATGAGAAAAAAATTATTGATTTTGCTGATTGTGGCATCTATGGGATTTGCAGCCGGTGAGCAGTTACAGGTAAGGAAGACTGCTGAGCCAACTGACATTTCAGTAGGGGATGAGGTAATAATAAAACTGGAATTCACAAACCCCTTCGATAAAGAGGTCAATATAAAGATAGAGGATACAAATACATTTGCCGGAAATGGTTTAGATATCCAGTGCCTTGAAAGGAAGCTACCCTCTGACCGTTTCATAACTCTGGAGTACGAACCGATAGTCGCCTATACTGCCGGCAATTATTCTCTTGCTCCTGCGAAAATAACCTATACAAATCCCGAAACCGGAAAAGAAGAAGAGGTAGCATCTAATGAACTAGAGATCAGGGTTAAGGAGAATAAATCCTTTCATAATCCAAAACAGAGCAGCATAACCACAGTATATCAGTGCGGTGGAATGAGTATGAGATCTACCAGTTATAGCAGTTCATCATCTATGCAGCAACAGCAACCCACACAGCAACAACAGAATATCCAGCAAAGGGTAAATGAGATGCAGCAGAAGAACCAGGATATGAATTCCCTTAAGCAACATATGGAGCAACAGCTCCGGCAACAGAAGGAAACGCAGGAGAAAATGAAGGAGATGATAGAAAAGAATAAGAATTTTCAGCAGATGCAAAGAAATCTGGAGGAGCAGGGTTACAAATTCCAGCAGAAGGAGGTAAATCCCGAATCCAACGGAACAGGGGACTTCAGTTATAGCTATAAAAAGGGGAATGAAACTGCCCGTATTCGAGGCAGGATGGAGGGCGGAGAAATGAAGAGGCTTGAGAAACATACGAGTGAGGAGTTAAAGGAAATGCAGGAAAAGTTGGAGCAGAATCCGGAATTTCAGCGGATGCAAAACATGTTGCAGGAAGAAGGTTACTCCCTTAAAGAAGGGAATCTCAGCCCGATTCAGAATAATATCAGCAGATTTAATTATCAATATCTCAACCCAGAAAACCAGAGCGCAAACATAACCGGGGAGATTCATGTTGACGGGAACATAACCCGGATAAGAGTTGCGAGGGAGAAAAAGGAGAGCAATAAGCTTAACCCGTTATGGATCCCTCCCCTTGTAGTACTACTAATACTCCTCTACTTCCTTATAAAAAGAAGGAGGAAAAGGAAACCAGCCCCAGAATCCCCAAAAAAGGAGAAACCTATTGACTTCAGAAAACTGGCTCTAAGCATGATAAGCGAGGCAGAGGAACTATACCGGAAGGGGAAGAGGAAGAAAGCATATACAAGGGTTTCTGAGGCAATCAGATTATATTTCAGATATGCTCTGAAGCAAAAAGAGGAACTCACAGACTACGAGGTGGTTCAGCTGCTGAAGAAGAAGAAACATGGAAAGTTAGGCACTACAAAAGAGTGCCTGAACCTCTGCAACCTCGTAAAATTCGCAAAATACAAACCCAGGGATGAGGACTTTGATAGGATTGTTAAAATGGCAGAGGAAATTGTAAAATAGAACCATATTAATCCAGATATCCGACATAAACATCAAAGAATTTTCTGTATGTGTTTTTAAATCTCTTCAGAAAAAAGCGTTTTAGATTCCAGTCGAAGCCATATACCTCTTTCCATTGATTATCTTCTATTTGTGGGGTTAAAGAAAATTTAACAGGGATTATACCCCGGACTATAAGATATACCCCCCGGGGGTTAGCCAGAGAATTCCCCGGCCCAATACTGGAGAACCCTCACAGAATCGGGATGAATTCCCGGGATAGAATTTATCAACCCCTCTTCCCTTGGATTCTATCACGGTTGAATTCAATAGGATATTATTGGACCTACCAGGGTAATTCACAGAAACAGAACTCCACCTATTTCCTCTTGTACCTGTTCTTTCTCTTACGCTTCTTCTGCTTGTGCTTGCGCATCTTCTGGAGCTTTCGTTTTTTTCCACATGGCATAGGTTTTTACTTGGTTTAGAGCAATATAAATGCCTTCACTTATATGCGTCCATTCTAATATATCTCTTCCTTGTCGTATTCTTTATGTCATGATGTTTTTCATATTTACGGCGTTTTTCATATCACCCTTGTAAATATCTACTGGGGATAAGATGAAGATTCTTGTTACAGGGGGGGCAGGTTTTATCGGCTCCAATCTTGTGGATGAATTGATAGAAGAGGGACACAGAGTAACAGTTATAGATGACATGAGTAGTGGGGAGAGGGCTTATCTGAACCCAAAGGCCGAATTCTACGAGATGGATATACTCTCCGGAGGGCTGAGGGATATACTAAGAAAGGGGAATTTTAGCCATGTCATTCATCTTGCGGCTCAGATAAGCGTTGTCAGATCACTGGATGATCCGGTTCTTGATGCCCGGGTGAATATTGTGGGGGGCGTTAATCTTCTCGAAAACTGCAGGAGATTCGGGGTTAAGAAATTCATCTATGGGAATTCCGGGGGGGCGATGAGTGGCGACCAGAATTCTCTGCCAATGAAAGAAACAGACCCGGTAAACCCTGAAAGCCCATATGGGGTTTCCAAACATACCCTTGAGGATTATCTTATCCTCTACAATAAGCTTTATGGTATGAATTATGTTTCGCTGAGATATCCCAATGTGTATGGGCCGAGGCAGGATTCATCAGGGGAAGGAGGCGTCGTTGCAATATTCTGCAATAAGCTGTTGAATGATGAACCCCCGGTAATATTCGGCGATGGAGAGCAGACAAGGGATTTTATATATGTAACAGATGTGGTCAATGCAACTGTTATGGCTTTAGAAAAGGGCAGGGGTGAGTTTAATATATCAACGAACAGAGAAACTTCCGTCAATGAACTGTACAGGTTGCTGTTGGAGATCTCAGGCAGGGACATGGAACCAGTTCATGCTAATGAGAGGAGGGGTGAGGTAAGGAGGAGCGTCCTTGAGAATTCCAGAGCTATAGAACGGCTTGGATGGAAGCCGGAGGTTTCATTAGAGGAGGGTCTCAAACTCACGTTTGATTATTTTAAATCGAGAAGAGAATGAATTCACTGGTTACAGGATGTGCGGGATTCATAGGAAGCTGGTTGGCAGAGAGGCTTCTGGAATTGGGCCACCGGGTTGTTGGGATAGACTGCTTTCTGGACTACTATCCAATGAAGATAAAGGAGAGGAATCTCAATGGCTTAAGAAATAATAAGAATTTTCATTTCATACCCTATTCCCTCCTTAATCTGGATCTTGTTGAAATTCTAAAAGATGTTAATTATGTATTCCATCAGGCGGCTCAGGCAGGAGTCAGGCACTCCTGGGGCAGGAATTTTGAGGTCTATACCGATAACAACGTACTTGCGACGCAGAGACTTCTTGAGGCATGTAGAAAATCGGATGTCAGGAAGGTTATTTATGCATCCTCCTCATCTGTTTATGGAGATACCGACTCATTGCCTATGAAGGAGTCTGACCTGCCGAGGCCTGTTTCCCCTTATGGCGTTTCAAAACTGGCTGGAGAACACCTATGCCATCTCTATTACAAGAACTATGGCATTAATTCCATATCTCTCAGGTATTTCACCATCTATGGGCCAAGACAGAGACCGGACATGGCATTCAACAGATTCATTGATGCAATTCTGAACGGAAGAGAGATAGTTGTTTACGGCAATGGCGATCAGACGAGAGACTTTACCTATATAAGTGATGCCATTGAGGCCAACATCCTTGCAATGAGGTCCAAAAAGAAGGAGGGGGTGTACAATATTGCCGGGGGCTCCAGGACAACCCTGAATGCCTCTATCAGGGTTCTGGAGGAGATTATCGGGAGAAAGGCTATTATACGGAATATTGAAGCCCAGAAGGGTGATGTGAAGCACACCTACGCTGATACACGCAGAGCGACCAAGGATCTTGGTTATAAACCCCGGATATCTCTCAGAAAGGGTCTTGAGAAAGAGGTGGAATGGCTGGAGAGGATAACTGCAATTCTTTAGGACGATTCGGCCCATCCCCCCTCCCAAGAGAGCCTTGCTTTTGGAAGGACATTTGCTCCCTTGATTCTGTATTCAAGAACTGCTTTTTCGCCCGGCTCCAGGGTGCCAATATTCCATGTCAGGGAGTTTCCGTGTCTATAAACATTAATTGTTGAAACACTGACCTCAGCACCCCTCACCAGATCGTCGTGAAGGACACAATTATTTAGGGGATGGTTTGTCTTGTTCCAGACAATAACCTTTGAGAATTCACCATTCTTTAGCTTCTTTATCTCGACCCTGCCGTGGGGCACCTTCACATATATAAGGTAAATAAGAACCACCAGTGCCAATGCCATCAGAATCCCGAAGACTATTGGGTTTATTGCCCCCACCCCCATTGGACAGGAAAGACGGTCAACCCTAATCCTCGTTGTTTTTCTGTCCGTTTCCCTGTTTTTGGAATCGTAGAGGGTTGAGATTACTGTAAATTCCTTTAGTTCCACATCAGCGGCTCTCCAGATAAATTTTATTACCCCTGTCCAGCCAGGATCCAGAATCCCTGTCCCCTTTCTCTCGACAAAAAAGGTCTTCCCCTCAGCATCCTTAATCTCAACCTTTACAGTGCCTGAATTCTCTTTATTCCCGTTTTCAAGATCAACACCCACCATTACAGACTCTTTGGGGCAGTATGACCCCTGCTTGTCAACAAATATCCTCTTTATCCTGAGTTCCTTTGAGACTGAAAGGGTTGTTGGAGCAATTGCCGTGGGGGTCGTAGTTGCCGGCTCGGTTTCTATGATTCCCTTACCGTAACCGAATACCACCTCTCTCGATTCCCCTGGCAGCAACTCCTCTTCAGGGTAGCGTAGAATTACGGCAGAGTCCCCGGTGATCGGAATGGAGTTATCAGCACTATAATCCCACGCAGAGCGCATACTCCTCTTCCAGTTAGTAAGTATTAGCTCACCAGGGGTGGTGTATGTTAGATTATCATTTTGGATGGCTCCGGTTGAAACCACCTCCTGATCCCCCTCTTTTTCATATGCCCTCCAGTACCCGAAGCCCATATCTTGTTTAGAGTACTCTCTTTCATACTCCTGCATACCCTTACCATGGATATAGATCGGAGCCCCGTCGTTATAACCGAGCATTGTATCAAGATGAAGTCTTATTCCAACGCGGAGTGGATTCGGGTTGGCGTTGGTTGCCCTTATCCTGATTCTTGTAAGGTTATCCAGAACCTCTATTCTCTGCTCCACTATCAGGTTCTCAGGAAGCCTCCATCTGGTTGCTATTGTGTTGCCCTCTATCTTCGGATGCTGAGCTACGTAGTCATCCAGGGACTTTTTGCCCTTTGGTTGGACTGAATTGGAATAGGTTATATTTCCTGCCCTGACGCTGATGAAGGTGCCCCTCCACGGCATCGGATAGTTATATGTCAATCTTTCCCACTGCCCCTCATAGAGCCCTCCAATGGAAAATGTCCCTATATTTGTGCAGTTTTCAACAATAACATCCATCCCCCTGATAGGGTCCCTTATTCCAACACCGCAGTAGTACTCGCCCACCGAAATGGTGGGTGTCACAAGCAGCATGCTCAGAAGTAAAATATGATACCTAAATCTTTGCAATCTTTCACCTCCTGGACCACCTTTGTCTATTATTAAAATCGCTCTTATAAATAGGGTTATCAGACCCTGAACCTTAACAAGGCTGCCCTTCCTCCAAATGTGTTCCAGAGCTGGAAACCCTCCTCAAAGTTGTCGGGAACTATCTCTACCCCGGCATTGGTTGCCTTCGCGTCGTCATAGAGAGAGTCAATCTCTTCTTCGGGAAGATTCTCAGAGAGAAGAAGAATTTCTACTGCCCCGGCATCAAGGGCATTTTTAATATCATCGCCATAGGCTATATTGCCGTCATGTATTAAACCCTTCATGAACCTCTGCATGAGGGATTTCTGATGCACCATTTGAACCTCTGCCAGAACGTCCTGTGATTCATTAATCAATTCCCGCATGCCGGATTCATCAGTATAGGTGATGTCTTTTACTGCGATAATCTTTTTCTTGAGTTCATGATGCAGGTAGTCGCCCTCAACAAAATCATCCTTTGTGCCTGCCGGGCCCCCTATTATGATGCCCCTCAGATTCTTTATCTCGGGCAGGAATGCGTTTGTTGCTTTCTCCCCGACCCTTACTTTAAATTCGTGGGACTGCTCCCTTATTATCCGTTCAAATCTTCTATGGGATTGACCCCCTGCTCTGTGCTTTCCTGAATAACCGGAGGTTAATTTTTTTACTATGTTGTAATTATCACCCTTCAGGGTTGCAATGGTTGCAGTCTTGTTATCAATGGCTATTAAACCATAGATGTCCCTGGGGGTTATCAAATCCTCCAATGGCCCGGTAACAAAGCGCTGGTCGCACTGGTATATCCTGGTTTTTATCGGCTCCGGGGGTTCAACGCTCCAGACCTGCAAATCCTGAATGCCTTCTCTCTCTGATATGTTACCTGAGAAGAGTGCAAGGCCATTATCTGGTGTTTGTTTAAAGAGGCGAAGATGCTGAATTGCCCTTTCCAGAGCGTCCATAACATTCTTCCGGGTGGATTTTGATTTAATATTGGACGCTGTACCCTGTTCATTTACCAGTTGATTGAGCACATTATTTATGTCATATCCGGACGGAATGTACACTGAAACTAATTCTGTATGCCTTCCCTGTTTACTCTTCAGCTCATTCACCAGTTTCCTTAGTTTATACACTTCCTTTGCATCCATCTTAATCTGGTAGAAAGTCGGTAGAAAACATATATGTAACTGAATGGATAAATCCCGGTCAGTCGTTCAGTTTTTCAAAAATCTCGTTCAGATTAAACTCAAATGCTGTTACGGGAATCTCAAGACCAAAATTCTCGATAACCTGTGGGTGAATTTCACCGAAGAATCCAACGCCGAGAGAGGCAGATCTTCCCAAAATGAAAGAGTTATGTCTGAATTCCTTTATTTGATATTGTAAACCGATGCTCTCCATTATGCCGATAACTGTTGCCTTCATCTCCGAGAAATTTGTTGTTGAGTGAGCAATGACGCCAGCCAGTTTTCTGCTGTCCTCTCCCCCTGGATATACGCAAAGGCCCAGCTCAAAGAGCCTTTGTGGATACCCTCTGTTCCTGTTTCTCTGGAGGATTGACATTAATGACGGCAAAAGCCATGTCCTTGCTACTGAATGTTCCAGTGAAACAGGGTGCTTCGTTTTAATCGTCTTTTCCTCAGGGAGATTCATCTTCCCAAAGAGGGATTCCTTGTTGCTTAGAATAAGGCTCATTATCTCCTCAAATCCAAAACCGAGCATTAATTCTCTCAGGATTGAGGAGAATTCCTCTATTCCCTCCTTTGAGGCGGTAGTATATACTCCGGGTAATTCTGGTTTGAATTTATCATAGCCATAAGCAATTGCTATGTCCTCTATGAGGTCTATGGGATGGAGAATATCCACCCTGTAGGCAGGAATCAGGACATGAATTTTACTGCCATTTAGAGTCACTCCATATCGCATCCTCTCAAGGAGGTCCTTAACCTCTTTATTGCTGAAATTCATCCCGAGAATTCTGTTCACATAATTCAGGTCCAGTTGCATCTTCTCCGGGGTGAGGTTGGGGGTTTTCATTCTTTTTCATTTATTAGATTTGAAGGGGAATGTTAAAATAATGAATCTGTTCACCCCAAAACCTGAAATCAGGGCACTGCACCATATATGAGGCCGGAGGGATAAAGGTATGGTCGCTAACTGGGTGCCATGTATCCCATAAT
>WALD01000101.1 GCA_015523055.1 Candidatus Altarchaeota archaeon | reverse complement strand
TGTGTTGGCTGTGAAACATTAAACCATGCGTGGGTTATGTTCCATGAGCCGATGTTCTCTATCTGAAGGGCATAATAATTGCCACCGGTTTCATTACATGTTCCTCCGCTAATATGCCTGCCGCACGCCTCTCCCGGATCTGCAGTATATGTAAATGTCGCGGGAGATATGTCTATCATCGTCACTGCTGATACAGTAACAGTAACGTTTGCCTGCTCAGTGTCGTTTATACCCGACTGGGCGGATACGCCATTCATAAGGGCCACAAATAAAATACCAAACAAAACTATTAATTTTTTTTTCATTTTCATTTTTTATCTCCGTTTTTAGTGTCGGGAGCATTATAGAGATAGGGGGATATTGGGATATCCGGGTATATGCCCCCACCATAAAGCCACTGTTTTACTATAGTTCTATAATAATATATCTCTATAGCAATATATTAATCTACTAAAGTTATATAAATACTTTTCTATAGTGTAATGTATCTATCAAAGTGAGCCTATTGATATTTTAATAGAAAAATAAATAGAATTAGGATGTATCCCAAATTTATAGCGCCCTTCTGCATGCTCCTTCTTATCTCTGGAGCATCTGCTATTTCAGTAGGAACAGCACCCGGTCTTTATGATCTGGGAGAGCTCAAACCCGGAAGAGATTATGCCTTTAGCTTTTATCTAACGACAAACTCCAAGAGCGATTTGTTGGTTTCGTTGGGCTATATAAGAGTGCATTCGGATATATACAACAGGAATCATACGGGGAGATATACCTTCCTCCCGGCAGAGGCGTCCCAGGAGGAGATATCCTCCTGGGTTGAGATACCAAAAAACACACTACTGCTTTCCCCTTCAAATGTGAAGATAGTAAACCTAGAAACTGGTGGGGTAGTAAAGGCCTATGGGGAAGCGAATATAATATTGCATGTCCCTGAGGATGCAGAGCCAGGATTTCATGCAGGTGCCATAAATCTAGGCCCGCAGATACCAAGCAAGGCTGTAAGAGGAACTGGTGTTGCCACCTTCGGGATTACAAGATTTATATTTGTCTTCAGGGTTGTTGGCAATGCCATAAGAAAAGGAGAGATAATGACCCTGGTTGGGAGCAGAGTTGGAGGTAAGAAGGCAAAAATAGATGTTTTATTTAGAAACAGTGGGACATGCACCATGGAGGCATGGGTAGACTACCTGAGGTTATATGATAAGTTTGGGAATCTAACCGCCACATTAACATCAGGTCGACAGAAAGTAAAACCCGGCAAGGTGGTTGCACTACAGGCATACTGGTCGGGTAATGATGTAAAACCCGGAGACTACAGGGCTGAAGCCAGGGTAAATTATCTGACAGGCCATGCAACATTTGAGGAAAAGGTATCAATACCCACGAGTATTACGATAGAAAGAGAGCCTGGCGTTGTTACGAATGTTGGAGAATTCCCCTGGCTAAATATAATACTAATAATTATGATAATTCTATTGGTGCTTTATTGGAGGTTTATATAGAAGATGGAAAAAAAGAATTTATTATTCGCTGCAGGAATCATTTTATTGCTTGGTCTGGTGATGGTATCAATATTTCTGGGCGTCTATACGGAAACATGTCAAATTCCTGAGAATTTTGTAGAGGAAGAGTCTCTTGAACACAGTGAAGGTTTTTTCATTATGAATGACATAATAAGATATCCTACAAAAGTAAATGTGACCTCTCTGAATCTTTCTGATAGGCTCATTACGGTTGGGGTAGCGGCACAAACATATGAACTAAATTTTGGAAATGTACCTCAGAACATTACGGTGAGAAAATTTATAAATCTCAGGAATAATGAGGATATTCCAGTTAGAATATGTATTCTAAAGAGGGGGGATGTAAGTCCTTTTATACATATAAGTCAGGACAATCTAATCCTTCAGAGCAATGAAACGGGGGAGATAGAGATTAAATTTAACTCTACAGAGGTTAGAACTTACAGCGGAGAGATAGATATAACTGTAAGGAAACCCAAATACCCTCTGTTGAAGTACTTTATGTCGTTGGTTAGGTGTTAATGATGAGGAAGGTCATCATTCTATGGGTCATGCTTCTCACCCCCATAGCGTTTGCTAACATCCTTGTTGAGGTGAATATTCCCCAGAGTATAAATGGGAACATAGCATACCTGAATTTCTCTGAGGAGATTAATGATAAACCCCAGAAATTCCTGTTAGACTGGGAAAACCAGGGTTCTATTTCGTGCAGAGTAAGGGTAAGAATTGATTTCTATAACGGAACGTCTCTTGTTTACACAGGGTGGAGCAAAGAGGTTCCGCTGGAACCCGGAGACCATTCGGATTTTGAGGTATATTTCTATCCTAAAAATTCTGGGAATTTTACTGCTGAAATCTTTATTTACCAATGTAATGAGATATGGAAAGCTACTAACGTGACCTTTACTGCTTCCATGCCTCAGAATATTATAAAAAATGCAACGAATATAAGCCAGCTAACGTCCAAAACCATACCCTTTGATGTAAGGGCTGAGAGTACGGAGAGCCATGTAGAAATAAAAATCAAAGCCAAGGAGGATATAAACGGCATCATTATTGTCCCCGAAAGATATCCCCTGGGTTGGATATTCGAGGGGGGGCAGGTAAATACTATCAAGGAGAATGAAGAAAAGACAATAAGTCTTGGTTATGTCCCAAGCATCTGGAAACCAGAGGAAATAGAATTGAATATTGTAACGCTGGATGGGAGGTACCATAAGGTGGAGAGAATCAGACTTGAAAAACGGAAGAAAGGCTATAACCTAGAGCATATACTACTCGCTTCATCATCAATGGGGGTTATAATATTAACGATACTACTCTTAAGGGAAAAAAGAAAATAGGTTCTGGTCAAGAGGATGAAATTTGAGGTAGATAGATGCCTAACAGGTATCTCTGGATTGGATGAATTGTTGATGGGCGGCATTCCAAAGAACTCAGCAGTCGTAGTCACAGGAACTCCAGGCACTGCCAAGACCATACTTACCATGCAGTTCCTTGTGAACGGTGCCATGAAATATAATGAGAAGGGCGTTTACATCTCACTTGAAGAGAACATCGATGACCTGATTGAACAGTTTATGGAATTCGGATATGACCTAAAAAAGCTTGCGGATGATGGTAAGATATCTCTGGTACAGCCGGATATAAATGTAGAGGAGGGAGACGATGTCCTGAAAGAAATAACTGATGGAGGATTCATAAAGAATATTGTTGAGTTTGATGCAAAAAGAATTGTAATTGATGCCCTAAATCCTGTACTCCAATTCAGTTCAGGTTATGGTGGTGAACGAAGAGGGGCCCAGAAGCTAATTGATACCTACAAAAAATTGGGGTGCACAACACTCTTCATACATGAAAGAAATAAAGGTGGTCCAGATGTTGAGATAGAATACGAAACACACGACTTTCTATGTGATGGGATAATATACCTGGACTGCGTGAAAAAAGCCGGTATATTTGACGATAAAAAGGAATTTTTCAATAGGAGAATCAGTATCCTTAAGATGAGGAGGACAGCCCATGGGCAGGGAATATATCCATTCAGGATTCAAAGGGACGGCATCCATATTACACCCCGATGGGACAACCCTTAAAGCCCCAGGATAGAATTCAGCCCCAGCTTCAGCCACCCGAGGTAGGGAATTCTGAGCCATCCTCTTGCGATCAGCTGTGAATCCGGCACAGGGAGAGCTATCCCATTGCCCGGGCCGCACTGGTCCGTCCCATAGTTATTATCGCCCTTCGTTATATAGAATCTAAAATCCCCCGTATTGGGGAATTTGTTGTATGGGCAGTCACCGCCCTGCTGACAACTCTGAATGAATTTTATATACCTGTGGTTGAATTCTTCCTCTGTAAGGCAGTCCAGAGTTCCCTCAACCCCGCTTACTCTGTAATCGGTAACATTTACCACCCCAACCACCCGATGAATTATCGGCTCACTGCCCCGATGCAGCAAATCTCTGTTATAGATAACAACGTCGCCGAGATGGGTATCAGAGAATATCGGCAGAATTGTTCCCTTTCCGTCCGGAGTTACCGTAAGAATCATATCCCCCTGCGAGAATCCGCTACGTAGTGGGAAAGAATTTATATGCTCCCCCGGAATTCCTCTTGCATTTAACCATGTCCCCCATCCATTGTTGAGGTGCAACATACTGTTGGATGTTACAGCAACCAGCGGAACGAGCATCCCGGCACCAAAGATAAGTTTGGAAACTATTAGAATTATGGCAAGGGTAACAGCGACCTCCGCCACATCTCTAACTAGGCCCTTTATCTCCTTCTTGATATTCATTTTTAGTCGGGGAAATATATCTATTAGCAATTAAATACATAAGATGGACGATATTATAATCCTTCTATTCATCGGAATAATCCTTGCAGTTTTGATCTATATATTCTGGAAGGGACTAAAGAAACTACTGATTAACTCGCTGGTGGGTATTGTATTGTTGCTGGTTCTGCAGTACGTTTTCATAATTGATATTCCAATAAATATATTCACGATTCTGGCGGCTGCACTGTTTGGAATTCCTGGAGTAGGCACACTGCTTCTTCTGCATCTTGGAGGCATGCTTTGCTAAAATGAGAATCGCTCAAGTCACGAAATATTTCTATCCACATCACGGCGGTATAGAATCCAACATCCTTGGAATATCCAGAGGTATTGTCGAGAAGGGAAACGATGTCCTTGTCTTTACATCAAACATACCAAAAAGCAAAAGATACGAAATATTCAATGGAATAAAAATCTTCAGGGCAAGGAATCTCTTCACAATCTTCAACGCTCCCCTATCCCCCGGAATATTTATCGGCCTGTTGAGGAACGACTATGACCTGATCCATGTCCATTTCCCGGACCCCTTCAACTCGGTCTTTGCATGGCTCGCCTCATGGATAAAAAGAAAACCACTTATTATAACCTATCATTCAGATATAGTCGGGAAGAGATTCTACCATCTGCCCTTCATACACCTTTTCGGTTGGGTTGAGAATAGAATTCTCTCTCATGCAAAAAAGATAATTGTAACAACCCCAACATATGTCGACGGCTCCAGGGCATTGAGGATGTTCAGGGACAAGGTTGTCATCATCCCAAACTTCGTCGATGAGAGAGTATTTAGTCCTGATACAGACAGTAGCAGAGTCAGGGAGAGATATGGTCTGGCTAATGAGAATGTAGTCCTCTTCCTCGGCAGGCTTGTCTCCTACAAGGGGGTGGAGTATCTGATAGATGCATTCAGAGGCATAAAAAACGACCCTGTGCTTGTAATAGCAGGAAGAGGACCTCTAAAGAAAAAGCTCATAAAGAGAGCCAGGGGAATTCCCAATGTTCGATTCATAGTTCCTGATGATGATGAAATTCCGGCTCTCTACTCATCCTGTGATATATTTGTCCTCCCCTCTATTACGAGACAGGAGGCATTCGGCATCGCACTCCTTGAGGCAATGGCTTCTGGAAAGCCGACCATAACTACAACTATCTCGGGGATGCCATCCGTTGTTGGGGATACAGGAATTCTGGTAGAACCAAAACAACCAAAAGATATTCGAGGGGCGATTCTGAGACTGCTATCAGACAGGGAGCTTTGCAGATACCTTGGTAAAAAAGCAAGAAAAAGAGTAGAGGATAAATTCACTCTTGAGGTTGTGGTTGAAAAAATGGAAAGGCTCTATAAAGGGATTTAACTTTTTTAGGATAAAACCAATATCTCATAGTTGTCCGCAATTGGTCGCATGGATAGGAGACGAAAAATGAAAAAGAAGGAAACAACTACAATTGAGTGTGAAGCCATTGAAATTAAAGGTTCTTCGGCACGAGATGAGATTGTGAAAAAAGTTATAAACATATTTATTGCTACCGAAAGCCACCAAAGAGGACACGGGGTAAAATTTCGTTATCCTGTGAAGAATTTATCAACTGGCAAGAGACTTTTTATTTTCAGACCAGCCGGTTTAAGGAAATGGAACTTTGATTTTAAAGTAGAAGTGTTGGAGGAATTTAGACTGGGGAGAGGAACACATAACGAAATAAAATTAGACTTTCAAAACAAGAAACTGGAAAGTCCACAAGAATTTAATGATTTATTAGACGCTCTCACTACCCTCTATAATTGTTCAGAAAATGATGTTGATAAGATACTGGCAAATTATCCTGATTTAGACAAAGCATTCCAAACAGGTGCAAAAGTAGATATTCTTTTGAAAGTAGTAAAATGGATGTTTATTATGGAGGATATTGTTTATTGGAATTACAAAGGGAGAGCAATGTTATACAATGCCATAACGGAGGCAGAAATATGACGAAGAATACTATTGAAAGTTACTTGAATAAAGTGTTCTTAGAAGATGTTATGGATCTTTTGAAGGAACTCCCTGATAAATGTGTTGATATGATTTATGGTGACCCAGATTATAATGTTGGAATAAAGTACGGTGATAAATCTTATACCAAAACTTTTGATGGATATATTGAGTGGTACATTGAATTAGCGAAAGAATCTATCAGGGTCCTTAAAGACGATGGTAATATGTTTCTAATCAACTACCCAAAACAAAATGCATATCTACGAGTTAAATATCTGGATGATGTTTGCTATGAGATCTCAGATTATGTTTGGGTTTACAACACAAATGTAGGGCACTCCCCTCGTCGTTTTACTACCGCTCACAGAAGCATACTGCATTGTAGAAAGACAAAAAATAACAAATTTTATAAAGAGAATGTGGCAGTTCCCTATAAAAACCCAACTGACAAACGGATATTACAAAATCTAGCCAATGGTTCAAAAGGAAGAATGCCTTATGATTGGTTTTATTTTGACTTAGTGAAAAATGTAAGTAAAGAGAAAACATTCCATACCTGCCAGATACCGCAAAAACTTTCCGAAATGTTAATTAAATCCTGTACTATGCCGAAAGATATTGTTTTGGTTCTATTCGGAGGGAGTGGTTCTGAGATAGAAATATGCAAAATACTCAATAGACAATATATCTCTGCTGAAATTGATGAAAAGTATCATAAGATGATTCTTGATAGATTGAGTAAAGGAAAGATTGAAGAAAAATATCGACTGAATATGAAAAAATATGAAATTAAGAATATCCAAACACAGCTTACACTTCTTGAAGAACAAAAAGAATATTTGATAGCGAAGGAGAAAAAATAAAATGACAAAGAGCGACCAACAGCAGCGTATAACACAGCATAAAAGGTCGTGCCCCCACGGCACTTACCCAAATCTATCGCTGTCGCTCAGGACTTCCTTTAGGCCGGGAACGTTCTAACACAAAAATGTTCCCTGAGAGGCAACTTCATACGAAAAGAGAATGAGAACCGCAACCATTGAGAGGAAAACCAGGGAGACAGAGGTTTCATTGAAACTGAATTTAGATGGAAGTGGAGATTCAAATATTGACACCCCTCTGAAATTCCTGAATCACATGCTTGAGAATTTTGCAAGGCATTCGTCGTTTGATCTGGATATCTATGCAAGGGGAGATGTAGAGGTTGACGACCACCACCTTGTTGAGGATGTGGGGATAGCGATGGGAGAGGCGTTTGACAAAGCCCTTGGAGACAAAATGGGCATTGCCAGGATGTCCAATCGCATCGTTCCGATGGATGATTCAAGGGCGGATGTCAGCGTTGATCTGTCGGGGCGGCCCTATGCCGTGATTGAACTGCCCTTCTCGGAATTCCATGAGAAAAGGGTTGGCGATGTCAGTAAAGAGAATGTGGTCCATTTTCTGGAGTCATTCGCTCTTAATGGAAGATTCAACTTGAATGTGAAGGTTGAGGGAAAGAACGATCATCACAAGGTAGAGAGCTGCTTCAAGGCACTTGCCAAATCTTTACAGGACGCCACAAGAATAACCGGGAAGGGGATTCCATCTACCAAGGGTGTGATTTGAATCACAGGGTAGAGCGATAGCATAGACAATGAAAATTGCTAAGTGATATCGCAAGATTCCCTGTGATGATATAAAAAATGATTCGGCATTACACAAATCTGGGATATAAACCAGACAGAAACGACCTGATTGCCAGATTCTATGTTGAACCTGCACGGGGGGCAACACTGAAATCCGCATGCGAGAGCATTGCTGGAGAATCCTCCATAGGCACGTGGACAGACCTAACGACAATGAGCTCGGAAATTCCGAGAAGATTGGCCCCTTCTGTTTTCAGGATTAATAAGAATACTGATGAGATTAAGATCGCCTACCCCCAGGATCTGTTTGAGGCGGGGAGTATTCCCCAGCTAATGAGTTCCATAGCCGGAAATATATTCGGGATGAAGGCCGTGAAGAATCTGAGGCTACAGGATGTGGAATTCCCGGGAATTATGGTGAATTCATTCAAGGGACCTAAATTCGGAATCCCGGGCATTAGAAAAATTTTGAAGATCAGGAATCGCCCCCTTGTCGGCACCATCGTAAAGCCAAAGGTTGGCCTGAACGAGAAGGAACACGCAAGGGTAGCCTATGAATCATGGGTTGGAGGTCTGGATCTTGTCAAAGACGATGAGAATCTCACATCTATGAGGTTCAATAAATTTGAGAAAAGGGTTCTGGAAACCCTGAGGCTGAGGGATAGAGCAGAGAAGGAAACAGGAGAAAGAAAGTTATATGTTGCAAATGTAACCGCTGAGACGGAAGAAATGCTCAGAAGGGCGGAATTCATCAGGGATAATGGCGGCAGGGCGGCAATGATAGATATACTCTCTGCCGGCTGGTCTGCTCTGCAAACCCTGAGAAACCATGACCCGGGGCTTATACTCCATGCCCACAGAGCAGGGCATGCGGCTGTTGACAGAAATCCAAAGCATGGAATATCCATGCTTGTTATTGCAAAGGTTGCCAGATTAATCGGGGTTGACCAGCTACATACAGGAACCGCCGATATAGGTAAGATGAGTCAGGACGATGATATTATTGCTCTGGAGAATGCATTGATGGATAGGTGGTATCGGATAAAGCCCAGTTTCCCGATAGCATCCGGTGGATTACACCCCGGAATGACTCCCCGGGTGGTTGAGAAAATGGGAAAAGACCTTATTCTGCAATATGGAGGGGGGTGTCATGGGCATCCGGATGGAACGAGAGCAGGGGCAATGGCTATAAGACAATCTCTGGAAGCGACTATAGATGGTGCTTTGTTGGAGGAATATGCCCAAAAACATAAAGAGCTACGGAGGGCTCTGGATAAGTGGGGTATTGTCTAATCTTCTGTAGTGCCTAAGAGGTCGGGAATTTGAGAATTTACATCAAACTCCGTAAGGGCCGATTATGGAGCCCAGGCTATCATGTTGGAACTGAGGGGCATGTTTCAGCGGGAATGATACGAACATATATCCAAGAACAAGAGGGGAGTGGTAGTTGCAATTCCTCCACCCATTGAACGGCTGAATCCTTGCGATATTAATTATGAAACTCATAGTTACGATACCGGCATATAATGAAGAAAAGAGCATAGGCGGGGTAATCAGAGATATACCCAGAAGGATAAAAGATGTGGATTTGGTTCAGGTGTTTGTTGTTGACGATGGCTCCTCGGATAATACAATAGGGGAGGCAAAAAGAGCAGGAGCTGACAGGATTATCCCCCTAAAAAATAACAGAGGTCTTGCATATGCCTTCAAAAAGGGTATGGACACTGCACTGGATGCTGGTGCTGATGTTATCGTTAATATAGATGCCGACAATCAGTACGATGCAGGGGAGATACCAGCACTTATCGAGCCGATACTAGCAGGGGAGGCAGACATAGTCCTCGGATCCAGATTCAAGGGATGGATTGAGAACATGCCTCTACAAAAGCGGATAGGAAATAGGATAGCCACCAGAATAACATCATTTGCTTCAGGGTTTCCGATAAGTGATGCTCAGACCGGATTCCGGGCATTCTCAAGGGATGCTGTCCTGCACCTGAATATCCTTTCAGAATATACCTATGTCCAGGAAACCATAATACAGGCAATAAATAAAGATATGGTAATAAAGGATGTCCCGGTACATTTTAGAAAAAGGAGCGGGAGGTCAAGACTTATCCCCAATATTCTGGTGTATGCCAGAAGGGCAGGGATAACCATTCTCCAGACATATCTACACCATAAGCCGTTGGGAACCTTCATTGCCATTGGTTCTCTGCTGATTTCTATCGGATTGGTGATAGGTTCAAGGGTAATTATCCACTTCGTGAAGACCGGTCTGGTAACACCCTACATACCATCTACGATTCTTAGCTCAATCTTTCTCATCATTGGATTCCAGATTATTGTTCTTGGATTAATGGCGGATTTAATAGCGAAAAACCGCAGGCTTTTGGATGAGATCCTATATAAATTGAGGAAAAATGCATAGTAAGGAGGAGACTGGCGGAAATATCTACAATAAGTATACTACTGGAAATCCCATAGTAAGGTTACTGATGAGTGATTTCTTTCGGCATCTTGATGCGCTCCTCGAAAATGTGAACCCCCGGAGGGTTTTGGATGTTGGTTGTGGCGAGGGCTATATCTCCCAGCATATAAAAGAGAAATATCCGGAAACACATGTAGAGGGGGTTGATTTCTCTCCAGGAATTCTTGAGGTGGCAAGAGAATTAAATCCGGACATCATGTTTTTGGAGGGAAATATATACTCACTGGAATATGAAGATTATTTATTTGACCTGGTTATTGCCTGTGAGGTTCTTGAGCATCTTGATAAGCCCGAAGACGCAATCAAAGAGCTGAAAAGGGTTTCAAGCAGATATGTCATATTATCGGTTCCAAACGAACCATTCTTCAGAATTGCGAATATTCTCCGTTTCAGGTATCTAAGGAGGTTGGGGAATACCCCGGGTCATTTGAATAATTGGACCAGAAAAGAATTCAGTGATATTCTGCAGAAAAATTTTAGAGAGTTTAAGCATGAAATCTCAACCATTTGGCAGATTGCTCTTTGTGTCAAGTAAACAGTGATAAGGGTGCCGAAAGACATGACGACGAGAAAATCCCGCCGGGGAAGGGGTAGGCAGGATGTATTTTTTTATTCGTGTTACTGACCAGATGAATGTCATGAGGAATGTAATCAATGTTGAAACGGCTGCCTTCCATCCCAAAAATAGGTTCGCTCTTGGCAATAAGCGAGTCTCTCACATTCCAGCCCCTCCAATCCTTCTCATCAGTCGCTTTAGTTTTCTTTCGTCACCAAACATACGCATCATCTTTTTCATCTTCCTGTGATAGTTAAGAATTTCTCTCACCTCTTCAGGCCTGGTTCCCGAGCCGGAGGAGATTCTCTCGATTCGTTCTCTTTTGATGATGGCGGGATCTTCCCTCTCTCCGGGAGTCATTGAGTCTATTATGTAGATGAATTTATCCAGCTTCTCCTCCTGCAACTCCAGCAGGTCTTTTGGAATCTTTGCACCAAATGGAAGCATTCCAGCGACCTGTTTCAGGGGGCCCATCTTCTTCATCTGCTGAATCTGTGAATAGATGTCGTTCATATTAAATTTGCCGCTCATCAATCTCTCGGCAGTCCTTTCATCAAAATCTGCTTCCTTTGCCTTCTCAAGCAGTCCGCGTATATCCCCAAATCCAATAAGCCTCGAGACAAACCCCTCCGGATTGAATTCCTCAAAATCTCTGATATGCTCCCCTGTCCCGATGAAATTCACCCCGGAGCCGGTTTTTGCACAGGCAGATATTGCACCCCCACCCTTTGCTGTGCCGTCAAGTTTTGTGAGGATTATGCCATCAATTCTGGATGAATTCTTAAATGCTTCAGCTTCCTTTCCAGCCTGCTGACCCATGGTCCCGTCGAGAATCAAAAAAACGGTTTCAGGCTTTATCTCACTGTAGATTTTGTTAATGTCCCCCATGAGTTCTTTATCGAGCTTGTGCCTGCCTTCGGAATCTATCAGGATTAAACCGTCATTCTTGAATTCCTTTATTCCCTCCTTTATTATCTTAATGGCGTCCTTTTCCCCGGGATTCCCATAGAATGGCAGGTCAATCTCCTCGGAAAGATACCTCAACTGTTCATAGGCGGCAGGCCTGAATGTGTCGGCGCAGATAAGTTTTGGGTGCAGTCCTCTTTTCTTGAAGTATCTACCAAGTTTTGCCACAGTAGTTGTCTTGCCGCTTCCCTGGGTTCCAACAAGAAGAATTTTCTGTCCGTCCTGTATGTTAATAGATTCCCCTGTTCCAATCAGATTCACCAGCTCTTCATAGGTAATCCGAATCAGGTTCTCCCTGCGGGAGAGCATTCCTGCGGGCTTCTCAAGAAGACCCCTCTCCTCAATCCTCTTTGAGAGCTCAAAAACCTGCTCTATCTGAACATCAGCTGAGAGCAGGGTCTTCTGGATCTCTTTTGTGTAGTTCTTTACTGTCCTCCTATCAATCACTACTGCTTTCCGCAAGGAATCTACCGCGCTTCGCAAACCTTCCGATAATTTTTCAAATGCCATTATTCCTCCTTCATCTTAATCTCTTTGAGAGTATCTCTGTTAAATTTTCCTCATTAACCAAACCACTATATGTTTCCTCGCCGATAACCAAACTCGGCGTTTTCCTTATCTGATAAACCGTTTTTAGGGTATTAACAATTGGTTCATTTAAATCGGCATTGAGAACAAAAACCAATAATCTTTCGTTAAATTTTTTATCCCTTAATTCATCCAGAATCTTTCCCTGTTTAATGCAGTCATTACAGGGTACAGAATAAAAGTATAATACCACCACAAAGTCATCTTTACATTTTTCCTTAACATAGTTATTAAGAATCCATGCCTTGATGGAAAGCAAAGCATAATCCCTTCGTAATTCTTCAAACTTTGGCTCCTTCTCATTTAATCTTCCGCCCAAATTCCGAACCTTTTGGTTGGTTTCATGAACCAGAGAGGATAAGGAATCACACGGCATGTCCTTACCAATGATACTTAGATAGGCGTATTCCAGTTGTAAATTTTCTAACTCTCTTTGCAGTGATTTTACTTTCTCCTCCATAAGATCAGTCATCGATCTTTCTATAAACAACCCCGAGATTATTCCAAAAAAATAAAACAACAACGAAAAAATTGCTGCTATCAGATAAATTTTTCCTCTTTCCATCATTATTCCCTCTTATCTAATTTACTTATTTAAGGG
>WALD01000100.1 GCA_015523055.1 Candidatus Altarchaeota archaeon | reverse complement strand
TAAATGTAGAGTACCTGAAAAATATTCCCAGATATAAAAATGTCTGCAAGCGGCTAAGGTCTATGGATTTGGTCGGGTTCTATAAAAAGAATAAATGTGTTTATATAACCTCCAAGGGTGCCGCCTATATTGCCGATTGCGAAGGTATCAGAAAAGGACAAGACTACATCAATTTACCGAAATAACTAAGAATGTAGAGAGGATGTAGGAAGTAACATCAAAAAGAACGGCGTTCTCTAGTGGATATATGAATCCACCTCCCTGAAATACTCATTCCAGGACCTTACCTCTATCTCCCTGTTCCTGACCTGGTTGATGGCATTGGCAGCAGCCTGGGCCCCAGCTACGGTTGTTATATATGGAACGTCCAGGTCTATGGCACTACATCTAATCTTATAACCGTCTCTCTTTGGTTGCTTTCCGATGGTAGGGGTGTTTATTATGAGGTCTATGCTCTTATCTCTCATGAGGTCAAGGACGTTGGGGCTTCCCTCGTTTATTTTCAGAACCTTTCTATTCTTCACCCCATTCTCGGCCAGAAAATCAGACGTTCCAGTGGTGGCAATTATCTCAAACCCCATATCGGAAAATCTCTTGGCTATCGGAAGAATGGAGGGTTGATGCTTTGTGTTAACACTCATAAATACTCTTCCCTGAAGAGGAAGTTCGTTGCCTGCAGCAATCTGGGCCTTGTAATATGCCATTGCAAAGTCACAGTCTATGCCCATTACCTCCCCTGTTGATTTCATCTCGGGGCCAAGGACCGGGTCAACATTTGGCAACTTTATAAACGGGAATACGACCTCCTTTACCGAGACGTGCTTGATCTTTGCCATTGGATTAAAATCGTTGATCATATCCCTGAGCCTCACCCCAATCATTGCCTTTGCTGCTATCTTTGCCAGAGGAACCCCAACCGATTTGCTGACAAATGGAACGGTTCTTGATGATCTCGGATTGGCTTCCAGTGCATAGACTGTTCCCTCTCTTACGGCGTACTGGATATTCAGCAGCCCAATAATCTTCAGTTCACGGGCAAGCCTCTTTGAATACTCCATGATTGTCTCAATTGTCCTCTTCCCGAGGGTCTGTGGTGGAATTACGCAGGCTGAATCCCCTGAGTGAATTCCCGCCTCCTCAATGTGCTCCATTATCGCCCCAATCAGAACATCCTTACCGTCAGAAACCAGATCTATATCGACCTCAACAGCATCCTGAAGGAATTTGTCTATCAGAATTGGATGCTTTGAGGATACCTTTACTGCCTCCTGGATGTAGTCCTTAAGATCATCTTCGTCATGAACTATCTCCATCGCTCTCCCGCCAAGGACATAGCTTGGCCGAACGAGGACCGGATACCTGATTTTTGATGCAATCTCCTTTGCCTCCCTGAAGCTGTATGCAGTCCCCCATTTAGCAGAGGGTATCCCAAGTTTATTGAGGACCTTCCCGAAGAGTTCCCTGTTCTCTGCTCTGTTTATATCCTCTGCTGTTGTGCCGAGAATCTTTACGCCGTTCTCGTTTAATGAATGCACAAGATTTATTGCTGTCTGCCCCCCGAACTGAACCATTACTCCAAGCAGATTTTTGGACTCCTCCTCAATGATATTCATAACATGTTCAAGTGTTATTGGCTCAAAGTAGAGCTTGTTGGATATGTCAAAGTCCGTAGAAACTGTCTCAGGATTATTGTTTATCACAACGGTTTCAATCCCTATCTCTCTCAATGCAAATACTGCATGCACCGTGCAACAATCGAATTCTATCCCCTGACCAATTCTTATTGGACCAGAACCAAGAATTATGACCTTTTCCTTATCCGAGGTCCCTGATTCGTCTTCGTGCTCATAGGTCGAATAATAGTAGGGCGTTTCTGCATCGAATTCAGCAGCACAGGTATCAACCATCTTGTAGGTGGTCATTATGGAATTCTCTTTTCTTAACTCTCTCAGCCTTTTCTCATCCCCTAATTGGCTATCCAGAAAACCCAGTCTCTTTAATCTCTTCAGTTCCTCTGCATCAATC
>WALD01000099.1 GCA_015523055.1 Candidatus Altarchaeota archaeon | reverse complement strand
CTGTAACCCTATCTATCTCTTTTTCAGGGGCTGGGCCTATCCCGACGCACGTCTTCGTCCCGGCGGGAATCTCCGTCTTTCCCATATCCTGAACCAACTCAGCCGAAAGACCTGAATCCCTTGCCTTCATGAATATATCAATCAGTTCCCTCAGGTTATCTACCTTAAGCACAGACTTCTTCTGCCCCTCCATCAGCCATTGTTTCTTCCATTTGCTCTTGTCTGCGGCAGAGACCGATGCATGAGCAACCTGTGCCGCCAGCTTTCCGGGGCTGAGCCCTAAATCCTTCCTTGCTATGATCACCTGTTTGAATCTGAATTCTGTCATTGTTAAATATTCACCCCACAATAATTAATAACACAGGGCATATGCAGGGCATATAAATTCCGTATGATGCAAAGAGAATTCTGGGTCAGGGCCGATGGCAGCGATGCATGGGAGGAAAGGAAGGGGCTGGTAAAGACAGCACTGGAAAGCGGAGCCCAGGCAGTTCTTGTTAATGTCGGGGAGGAGTCTCTTGTAAATGAACTTGGGAGAATCAAGGTAGCTTCAAAGGATGAAAATGCCGATATCTTTCTATCAGAGGATATAAGAGAGATCAAGAAGGGCAGGAATTCAATTGCTTTCTATTGTGAGATTAAAAGCAAGAACGATGAACGCAGAATAGCCCAGGCCGGTCAACTGGCAAATTATGTAATAATTAATACCCGGGATTGGAAGATCATTCCTCTGGAGAACCTCATTGCAGAACTGAGAGGCAGGTGCAGAATTCTGGCTGAGGTGCACAGTGCGGGTGAAGCCAGGGTAGCGTTGGAAACCCTTGAGGTCGGAGCTGATGGAGTTATAGCCGACTGTAACCCTTCTGAAATCAGGAAGATAAGGAATCTCATCGACTCACTGTCCTCTGAGAGATTGGGGTTTAATGAGGTAGGTATAACCGGGGCAGAAGAAGCCGGGGATATGGAAGCAATATCTATCGACACCTGTTCAATTCTAAACCCAGGAGAGGGTTTAATTGCAGATGAATTTCTCGTTCATTCCGACACAGAGAAGACGCCGTGGACGGAACCAACGCCGTTTAGAATCAGTATAGACATTAATTCAAAAATCAGAACCCCTGACGGAATTAGAACGGCAGATAGGATATGCCCCGGAGACGAAATTCTCTCCGCGAACTTTGAGGGAAGGACAAGAAGGCTTGTTGTGAATGAGACCATACCCGTCAGGAAGAGGATGATAAGGGTCAGGGCAGATAACTCCGAGCTGAAAATTCCCTCCGACTCTGGATTAGTAGGCAAAGACGGCAGGAAAATCCCGGCAGGGGAACTGAAGAAAGGGGACAGGGTACTATTTTTAACACGAAAAATCTAAAGGACTGATACAGTAGATTACTTCTCAATAATAGTTTCCTCCACAGCCATTCCGAAATGCCGACCCACCCCCTCTTTATCGACCAGAGCAAGAACCTTATCTCCCGGTTTTAGATTGACCACTGAAACTGCCCTACCATCACCCGTCACGAGTCTAACTGTCTCAGCATTTTGCAGAAAAGAATGGAATTCCGCCTTTCCGAGTTTTGCCTCAATAAGAAGGAAGGGCCTGGTTTCTATCTTGGACCTTACAACCCTGATCTCTCTCACATTACCCCTAAAATTAACTGCAAGCACCGGATCCCCCCCTTTAAGTTCAACAAGGTAGCGGGTCTTATTCCCGGGAACGAGAACATAAGCCGATACAGGGCCCGCATTAACCCTGAAGGGTCGTGTCTCAACATAGGGATTCTCTACAGTCTCAGAATGGACTAAGAATAACCCTCTGGAGAGAGAACCGATAAGCATGCCCTCGCCCAGCTTCAGCTCTGTATCGGTGTCTATACAGACTCTGTCCCCCGAGCCGACCTCCTCAATCTTTGTTATTTCAACAGTAGAAAGTTCCATTTTAACTCTATTTTCTGGATACATAATAGATACCTGCCAGAGTTACGGCAACAATCAGGAAAAGACCCATCCACAGGGTAGAATCATCCGATGCTTCGCCCTGCTGAGGAATTGTTGTCTCTGTCTCGGGTATTGTTGTTTCTATTGTCGTTTCTTCACCATCCCCATACCCCAACAATGTGTCTCTGAGGTTTATGACATCGTCCAAGGCTCCTCCCGTCGGGTCGGAGTCGGTCAGCCCCATATCAAGGTCCGAGAGCATCCAGTTTATCTTCTGGATGGACGCCCCCAGGGCATCAGCATTATCAGTGCTATTTTTTAGATTTGAGAATTCCTCCTTAAGTTTATTGAATTCCTCCTTAAGGGATTCCCTGCTTCTCTCTGATTGATTCAGTTTCTTCTTTATGCTGTTCAGCTTTATTATGATATCTCTTATCTCATTGGAGCATTCGGTTATTGCGCTGCCGTAATTAGAACTCTTTATACAGCCTTTTTCCGGGTCCCACTCCATACCCATGGAGCAAACGCAGGTTGATTCATCCTTGGCCCATTCACCCCCCTTTATCCTGCACCAGTTCGTGCAACCCTCTTCTCCCTCACCAAGGCAGTCACAGAGGAGACCTTTCCAGATTTTATCCTGGGGCTTGTAGGTGGTGTAATACATGCATGCTTCCTGGCAGGTGCTCCTGTTCTCCTCTGCAAGGCCCACCATATACCACTTGCCTTCCGGCAGAGGGTTGTAGTGTCGTTCATCCCCTGCAAAGTAGTACCTACACTCCCCGGTCTCCGGATTTGCTATGTGCGTCGGAGGAAAATATCCGGCAGCAATCCCCATAACGATAAAAATTCCGCCAACAACCAGAATACCTCTTGCTCCCATTTTAATTATATCTATTAGGATTGAACTTTTTTATTTATTTAACCTGAATCCAATATAAACGCAGGATGTTTAAAGGCAGAACCAAAAGATCCAGAGGACGGAGAAGATATGAAGCAGGGCGGGAGCCTTCTAATACCACAGTGGGGGAAAGGAGAGTAAAGCATATAAGAGTCAGGGGGGGAAAGGAGAAGGTAAGGTTAGTTGCAGATAGATATGCTGATGTGATTATTGATAAGAAGCCTGTGAAGTGTGAAATTCTATCCGTTGTTGAGAATTCTGCCAACAAGGACTTCATCCGAAGGAATATAATTACAAAGGGTGCAATTCTGAAGGCCATGACCTCCAAAGGTGAGGAGATCCAGATAAAGATCACCTCAAGACCGGGGCAGGATGGTCTGCTTAATGCAGTTTCTCTATTGTAAGCGTCTGGTTAGCATAAGCTAATCCCAGACCAATAATTTTTAGATTATACTACCGGATTTATAATGATACCAACCCTGCACTAAAATGGCACAAAAAATAAGGATATTTGATACAACGTTAAGGGACGGGGAGCAGACCCCCGGAGTAGCACTGACCATAGACAATAAGGTTCTGATAGCAGAGGCTCTTGCTGATATGGGAGTGGACATAATTGAGGCAGGCTTTCCTATAAACTCAGAATTTGAATTTCAGGCAGTGAAAAAAATTGCAAGTGAGGTTGACACTACCGTCTGCGGGCTTGCAAGAGCAATGCAGCAAGATCTGGATTCATGCATTAAAGCCGATGTAGATCTGGTTCATACATTCATCTCAACCTCCCCTCAACATCTGAGGTATCAGATGAACAAGACAGAGGACGAAGTATATGAAATGGCGGTCAGTGCGGTGGAGTATGTTGTCGATCACGGAATTCCCTGTCTCTTTTCTCCGATGGACGCGACAAGGAGCGATCTCCCTTATCTGATAAAGGTATGCAAAGGTGTGGAGGAAGCAGGAGCAAAGGTAATAAACATTCCTGATACCGTGGGGGTTATGTATCCATCACAGATGAAGGAATTCATTGCGAAGATTCGCAAGGAAATCAAGATTGATCTTGATGTCCATTGCCATAATGACTTCGGAATGGCGGTAGCCAACACCCTTGCGGCTGTGGAAGCAGGCTGTAACCAGGTTCAGGTTACCGTAAACGGCATGGGGGAGAGGGCAGGAAATGCAGATCTGGAACAGGTAGTGATGGCACTGGAGACCATCTACAAGATAAAGACTAACATAAAGACTGAGAGGATATACCAGATGAGCAAACTCGTCGAAAGACTGACGGGTGTGAGGGTAATGCCCAACTTTCCGATAGTGGGAGAAAATGCATTTGCTCATGAATCGGGAATCCATGTCCATGCTGTTCTGAAGAAGGCCGAAACATTTGAGCCTCTGAAGCCGGAAATGGTGGGGGCAAGAAGAAGGCTTGTAATGGGAAAGCATGTCGGAATTCATGGTATTGATGCCAAGCTAAAGGAGCTTGACATAAAGGTAAACAAGGATCAGCTTAAGGATATAACCAACAAAGTGAAGAATCTCGGAGGGATGGGCAAAAGGATATTTGAGGAGGACCTTATAGCTATTGCTGATGATGTCCTTGGGAAGGTGCCGAAGAAGGAGGCCATCGTTGAATTAGTTGATCTAAAGCTGGATTTTGAGTTGGGTAAGAAGCCTGTAGTAACTGTGGTGCTAAATGTTGGGGACAAGAAGAAAAAAGCCACGGAGGATGGAGTAGGGCCGGTCGATGCAGCCCTGAATGCGATCAGGAGTGCAGTCAGCAAGAAGGAGATAACCCTTGACGAGTATCATCTCGATGCAATTACTGGAGGCTCAGACGCTCTTGCTGATGTAACCATAAAGGTATCCAACGGAAAGAGAACGACCATGGCTAGAGGAGTCCATGAAGATGTAGTCATGGCCTCAATCATAGCATTCATCAACGGCCTGAATAGAATCCTTAGATTATGACTTACCCTGTAATTGCTGCACTCAGAATTCCCCAGCTTAGGTTTCTCACTCCTCTTCAGGAACCTCTTTAATCTCTCTCTTTGCCTCCTGGATAGCCTTCCTGACGTCCTCTTCCATACTCTGGCTTACGTCCGCTTTTTCTATAGTTCTTTCCCCACCGGTGCTCTTCCCTACCTTCTTGATAGCATCGTCCTCTTGGGTAATAGTCTTCTTCCCTGCAGACTGAATCTTCTTCATGATCGTCCTTTCCCGCTCAACCATATCCTCAAGAGCTCTCCTTTTTTCATCAAACAGCTTCTTCTTCCTCTCTTTCCTCTGAATCTCCTCTCCGATTCTGTGTCTCTCCTCCATCTCCCTCTCCTCCCTTTCGGAACGCCATTTTAGAATTACAAATATTACCATGATTGTAACTACCAGGACTACACCTATACTAAATATGTTGCTCTGTTTCTCTGCCGCCCCCAGCATGTCCTCGTTTGAGGAGATCATATCCTCCGACTGTGATATTCCTATGGAATAGTTAATTTCTTTATAGATATCGTTTGCTCTTATTGAATAGTCCCTTGACATCTCATAGTTACTAAGTCCAAAGTATCTCTCGGCTTCAGCGTAATAGTTGTCTGCTTTCTCCTTCTTTGCAATTCCCGTCTGGATAGACAAATTCAGATCCTGCAACTTTTTGTACTCACTGTAACAGCATCTGCTCTTTTCATCACATTCCATCTTCAGAAGGATGTTGCTCCCGTTTCTTATATGGGCCATTGCCGCTTCATAATCTGCTGATTGGTAGTACCCCTTTGCAGACATATACTCCAAGGTTGCATCACCCAGGTTCCTCTGACTCTCGTTTATTTTTATCCTCAAAACTATGCACTTTGACATCCCTGTGGGATAATCTATGGACTCAAATAATTCATAGGCCTTTTCCACCTTCTCACTGGCATTCCTGAAACAACCGGAGCCGAAGAAGACATATGCCTTGCCATAGAGGTCTTCTGCATCTGCCCTGATCCTTGCTTTTATCAGCTCCTCGTTTATCCTATTCTGAAGCTTCGTGACTTTCTTAATCTTTTTTGAATAGTTAGCCATCATCGTCCGGTCATCAGCGCTTCTTGCTATGTCAAAAAACCTCCGGTATATGTTGTATGCTTTAATAAGAGTGGAATTCGCAATTTCGTAGTCCTCTAGCAGATAGTCTGTCCTTGCTTCGCTATAATACTTCTCTGCCTTTTTGTTCTGCTCTGTTTCATAGGCTGACATTCCACCGAAAAGCACGTCCATCAGTTCCTGGGCCTTTACTGCGCCCTCCTGGTCATCTATCCACAGGTAAAGTCTTTTCGCTTCTCCAGCATACTCAATGGCAGTATCATAATTTTTATAGCCCCCCTTTTCATAATAGTCCTGTGCCATGCCGTAGTTTATATTTGCCCTCTCCCGTATATCAGTTATCTTCCCACCGATGGTAATAAGAAACTGTCTACATCTTTCAATCCCGGCACTGTTACCTATCTCAGTATATATCGCGGATGCATTCTGTATATACCCTTTTGCTAGTATATATCTCTCAGATATAAAGAGCTCCTCTGCCTGGTGATACAGGCTATCTGCATGTGCTCCTTTATCTTCACTTACCTTCTTATCAATCTTTGCAATAAGCCCATCACACCTATCCATGCCATCCTGATAAGGGATTATAGAGTATAATTCCTTTGACCTGCTCACAAAGTCGGCCGCATCGGTATATCTGCCCTGATTGTAATAATCAAGTGCCTGATAATAGTAACCATATGCCTGGTTCTTAAGACAGGTGTTGATATCGATGATTAACGCGGTTACCTTGTCCTTACTCCCTGTGTTATGTGCCTTGTCATAATAATTTAGAGCAAACCCCGCAAGCTGGCTGGCATTCTTACAGTTGGTCTTGTTGTATTCATCCAGAGCCTGTTGATAATACATGTCAGCCAGCTCCCTGTCAGAGAAGGCATTTACCATCCCAATTATCAGAATCAATGCCAGTGCAGTGATGAATCTAACTCTCATTCTTCTTTGGTTTTACCCCATCGATTAATAAATATTATCACAAGCACCCCTATTAATACTGCCACCATCCCGGAAATTTTGTCGACGATCTCCCCTGGAACGATACCCTCAGAGGGAATTGTTGTGAGAATTGTCGTTTCGGAGAGGGTTGATGTCGTTGACATGGAGGGGCAAATGCTCGTCGTAATGCTCTTTATTGCATCCGTTATCCTCCTGGCCAATACGCTACACTTTGCAACACCTTTCCCATCCCTTAATTCTATATAAAGCCTTGTTGCATTCATAATATAGTTGTTTGCATTTTCGTAGAGGGTGTTAGTATAATAATGTTCTGCAAGTCTGTAGTAGTTTTCAGCAAGTGTTCTCTTCTCATTCTTGATTCCTGCTGCAATCTTGGCGGCAGTTATTGAACACCTGAGTATATTCTCTTTGTCGTTCAATTCCACATATGTTCTTTTTGCCTTCTGGAGATAGGTGGTGGCGTTTTCGTAATCCCCGGTTGTTAGATACTCATCCGCTCTCCGGTAGTATTCCTCCGCCTCCTCTTTCTTGACCTGACTCCAGTTTATGTTAAATATGTACACCCTATCTAATGAGAATATTATGCTCTCCGGTTCGCCGTCGTTTTCAAAGTCATCGACAAGAATGTTGTTTATGCTATGCTCAAGGCCGGGATCATAGATGTGCTCCAGCTCCCCGTCCCGGTTAACCGAATACAGATATCTGTCGCTAAAGAGGAGAATGCTCTCCTCTCCCTTACCTTCTATGTCACTCACTATCACACCTTTAATTCTCTCCCCCGGATTATACACCCACATTATCTCATTATCCGTGTCGAGAGCATAGGTAACATCTTTTGAGGTAAGAAGAATCTCATCGTAATCATCGTCATCCAGATTTAGAGGAATCGCACTAAAATCCTCTTTAGAGATATTAATTTTCTCCTTCACCTCCCCCTCGCTATTTAGAATGTATATTCCGCCCTCCAGAGAGACAATGAATATCTCCTCACCGGCTCCTGGATAGATGTTGGTAAGCTCCAGACTACTAACTCCATCAGCTATACTGCGGTTCCATTCAACAGAGCCGTCAAATCCCACAGCATATACTGAATAGTCGGAATTTGCCAGGATCCAACCCTCCGGTTCTGTTGATACTGCTTTTATGCTGTCGTTAAGAGAAAGGTACCAGAGGTATTTGTTATAATTGTCAGCAAGGGTTGCTATCCCCTGTCTTGTCCCTCCGACTATCTCCTTGTAGCCGTTATCATCCATATCCACAGCCTTGATTTCATGCATTATCTTGTTTGATTTAACCCTACCAGGGGGGAATATCCATCTCATTTCGCCATTGTTCTCAAAAATTCTTATGTTGCCTCTGGCAATGTTTTCCAGGGTTTCACCGGAACTTACAATAATCTCCTTCTGTCCGTCACCCTCAAGATCTGATATGCAGATAGATACAATACTCCCTATATCTTTTTTCCATTTTAACCTTCCATTAGCTCCAAGGACATATAATGTGTCTCCACTTACAAGAACGAGCTCCTTAACACCATCAGAATCCAGGTCATCAACAAAAACATATCTGACTCTGGATCCTATGCTGTATTCCCATCTCAGGTTCATGTTTGCCGCTCCAACAGGACCAATAACCATGAAAACCACTACAAAGAGAAGCAATATTCCTCGGGACACAAACGCCCTATCCTTTACCAATTTCACTTTTATAGTGCTCAGCCGCAACCTCTGGCGGCATTGTATTTATAGTGATTTCCGTGCCAAACTCAAATCCGGCAAATCTTGAGAGCCGGGGCATCAGTTCAAGATGAAGATGAAAATCCTTACCTTCCGGAGCATAATGCAGAACGAAATTGTAGGGAGGATAATTAAGGCTTGAATTCAGTGCTGAGAGAATTTCCTTGAGGACAGTTGCAAAGGAATTTAACTCTTTTTTACTCATTTCATCCAGCGTCCTCACGTGCCTCTTTGGCATCATCCATACCTCAAACGGGAACCTTGATGCAAATGGGGTAAACGCCGCAGTATATCTGTCATCGTAAACGACTCTGTTGCCCTTCATCTCGTCCCTCCATACCCTGCAAAAAGGGCAATCCTTGTCAAAAGCCCTCATTTCTCTCTTAATAAGAGGGGGAATCATCGTAAGGCCAACAAGCTGCGTATGTGAATGGGACAGGCTCGCTCCAGCCATCTTCCCACTATTCTTGAAGATTGAGACGTATTTTACCCTGGGTTCCTTCTCAATTGCCTGCTGTCTTTCTGAATACATTTTGAGAACCTGGACTATGTGGCCAACACTCCGATCGCCAAGATGCTCCCCATGTATTGGGGTTTCAACAACAATCTCGTGCCACTCAGTAGCTGGATATTTGTTAGGGAACACCCGGATAACCCACCTGCCTTTCTCCTCCACCCTCGCTATTTCTGGTGGTGTAGTATCCTCATTTCCCGGGCAGAAAAAGCAGAATTTCTCCCTGGACCCTATGGGCTTCTGCACAAAGTGCTGGGGCCTCTTCGCCCTGTTCTTTGCAATTATTACCCATCTATTGAGGATATAGTCCCGCCTTATCTCGTTCATTGTATAACCTCTGTTTCAATTGCCAGCTCCTCAGCCTCCTTCTCCTTGAGACCACCTCTTAGAATAGTGTATCTGTCCCTTATTGAATTAGCCATTACCAATGCCTTGATTATCTTCTCATCAGGGATTCCAAGTTCTCTGGCATTTGTTGGTGCTCCGACCCTCTTCAGAGAATTCCTTATCCCCTCCCAATCCGCTTTATGAAGATATGCCATCATTATTGTTCCAACACCGCATTGATCTCCGTGTAGAGCAGGCTTCCTGCAGATTATATCCAGAGCATGGCTGAACTGATGCTCAGCCCCTGAGCAGGGCCTTGATGAGCCGGCAATCCCAATGGCAACTCCGCTGCTTATAAGTGCCTCAACGAGAATACTGACATCCTTCTTAATCTTATCAGCACTCTTCATCACAATTCTGGCGCTGAGTTTCGACAGAGAGGCAGCGTAATCCCCATAGTATTCTCCTTTCTCATCTCTGGCGAGTTTCCAGTCAAGAACAGCAGTGTAGTTTGAGATTGCATCTGCACAGCCGGAGGCAATTAGCCTCGGGGGGGAATTCCTGATTATCCTAGTATCAGCAATAATGCAAACAGGGCTATGCACCCCGACAGAGTAGGGCCTTCTGCCCTTCAGGGAAACTCTTGGAGAGGTAATACCGTCATGGGATGCAGAGGTGGGTATCGACACGAGGGGAATTCCTGCATTATAGGCGAGAAATTTCCCGGCATCTATAACAGAACCTCCACCAACCCCGGCTATGTAAGAAAAATTCTTCTTCACCCACTCAAGATTCTTCTCAACCTCCCGCTCCACAGAGTCCTCAATGATTAGAACATCGGCTTTAAGCTCCTTTGCAACGGTCTCACCCCCGACCCTCAGCGTAGTTTTACCGGCAACAACGAGTGCATTGCCTTTGAGACCAAGTTCCTTAACAACCTCGCCAGTACTCTCAATCGCCCCATCCCCAATAACAACCCTCCAGGGAAGCTCTATATGCTTGATCACCATATCTCTTAGAGTATGGGTTTTCATAAGTTAAATAAAGCATCAGAGGATACTGGCAATCTGTTATTCCCCGCGAGATTTGCAATCGTGGCTCCAGCCATGAATTTACCCAGTTCAATATCTGCAGGTATATCCCCGGTAGAATTCTCCAGGGATTATAAGACAGAATTCATCATCCGTCAGGGTATCGCCCAGAATCTCCCTGTCGCATGCCGCAGGAAGAATCTTGTCTCCCGTCCGGTGGATCTCAGGGGATATCCCCTCTATCCGGTTCTGAATCCACCGCTATTTGATTTTCCTCAGGGGCCACCATCCTCCGCATGCAGTGCATTTTACTATTTTCTGACCGCTGAGCTCCGTAATCTTTGTATCGGGCCGACCGCATTCATGACACAATACATAGACCTTCGTGTAGTCCTCAATCTTCTTTGCTATCATACTCTTTTTCAGGACCCTCTGCACTATGGCCCTCCTGCCGTCAAAGGTTGCGGGGGCTGCCAGCTCCTTTGAGAGAAAGGTCAGTAGATGCTGCGGCTTTCTTCTAAGAACGTTCGCAATCTCATTAAAGTTGGTTATTATAGTCTGATTACCCTCAAGCAGGGTATCCGGCTCGGGCATCTGGAACCGTGATGGATTCTGTAGCTTCTCCGGGAGGTTCGCCCATACCCTATCTAACAGAGTTATATAATCGTAATTCATTCACCTTCAAATTCCTCACTCTTGAGAGAAGACTGTGTCGTTGGTGGTCCAGGGTAGGTGATGAATTTCCTGTCGACATCCCTTATCAGCGAGTCGCAGTCCTGCTTTATCTTCTCCAGCGTTGCCACTATTCTGTGCCTTTCCTGCTCCACATCGTCTATCATCTCATAGGGTTCGATAGCGGTCTTGAAATCATCGATTTCAACCATAGTATATTCAGAGCGATTCATAACCCTTGCTATCTTCCTGCATATCTTCTCCAGCCAGAGGTTCATCTCCACCTTCACCCTGCTCCGAATCATCTTATCGCTGTCAAGTTCATCCTTCATAATTCTCACTATCGGAGCCATTGCAAAGGCAAACTCTCTCCCGGTTTCCCCTTCAATCTCCTCATTATCTTCCTCCACCCCGGTATCAGCCCTTTCCTCTGCCTCGGTTTCTTCTTCTTTTGCCATTTTCAGATTAAAACATAGGATTCAGCGATAAAAAGCTGGACTTTTAAGTTTTAACGGAGTATAATATTTACTCGTCGCGATGGTTCTCACTGTTGAATTCCCCGGCTAAAGATGGGGAATTTACGTGCTATCGAGCCTTTCATGATTCTATGGCGAAGATAGCACCCGCGTGTGAACGGAGCGAGCCGTTCCGCAGGGGTGGCCTAGTCCGGTAAGGCAGTCGGTTGCAGACAACATCTACAGCGGCAGAAACCGACGGTTCGGGGGTTCAAATCCCTCTCCCTGCTTCCCATAATCCCTGCAAGACCAAATTCCTGCAAATATTTATACCTCTATGTAAAATTTCTTATGGGATTATGACTGTCTCTTATACACATCT
>WALD01000098.1 GCA_015523055.1 Candidatus Altarchaeota archaeon | reverse complement strand
TTCGTATAGGGTCTAGTTTTCTTTCTTTGATTGTTATTATTTTTCTTTTACTTCCTTATTACAGTCCCGATGTTCCTCTCACCGAGAAGGGCCTTTTTTACAAGCCCGGGTTCAAGTGCACTTATTATCTCCGACTCAATTTCCAGATTCAGAAGCTCCCGGACCTTTCTCTGCATACCCCCGGTTACGTCTGTGGTGGTTGAATTCCCGATGCTTAATGCTCCAATGTTTTCTGAATTTATCCGGGGGATTAGCCTTGCGTTCCTGTTGCCCTTCGGGTCAGAGTCAAAGATTCCCGCAACATCGGTGGCTATGATGACTCTTGAGGCATTGAGCTTTTTTGCCAGATAAGGCACCAGATGATCACCGGAGAGGATTCCGACCCCCTTTTCCTCATCCATAAGCACATCGCCATAGGCAACTGGAATCAGGCCGATCCTGAGAATTCCCTCAAGGGCTCTGGTCGGGAAGTGGACCAGTTTTTCATTCTTCAGAATTCCAACGGAGGATGGCTGGAATTCGATTGCATTGAGGCCGGATTTTCTCAGGGCATCAATAACCAGAAGGTTCAGACGCTCCATGGAGTGATGGGTTATGGAGAATCCTTTTACCTGCCTGTTGTCCCTAAGCCCAGTATCAAGTCCATACTCCCTTGCAGGGACATGTCCGAAGGGCCCTGCTCCGTGCACTACCATAAGGGAGACCTTTCTTTCTTTCATTGCCCCGGAGATTTCACTCGCTATCCTCTGCAATACCTCCTCATTAATCTCTGCCTTATCCTCCTTCTTTTTCGTTATTACAGAGCCGCCCAGTTTGAGGATTATCAGTTCAGTCATCTTCTATAATGATTGAGTCGTTATTGATAATTACCCTGTCGCCGTTCCTTATCCTGCTGATGTCCACCCTGTCAAGGCACGGAATGTCGGAGATTATAGCCCCCACAGCGACTATTGGCTCGCAGTCCCTGTTTATGATCGCCGCAGGGGCGCAGTTGTTCTTCTTCAGTCTGTAGAGGGCGTAGGAGCCCACTGTTGAACCCTTCCCATACGGAAAGATTAGAATTCTATCCTTTACAGAATTCCCCTGCAATTCGTGACCCTTCTCTGTTATAATTCCGGTTTCTGGATTGATGCAGCCGAAAAATGAGATAGGGGTATCTGATTTGAGTGCTTTTCCCTCTGCCCTTCCGGCTTTTATAATTCTCCCCTTCAGTTTCATGCTGTTAATCGTCTCCAGAAATTCCCTTCAGAAATTACCGGAGAATCACCAATTTTATTCCCAGAAGTCCAATAATAAAATATGCCTCCGTGGCTCAGCCTGGTAGAGCGGCAGACTTGTAATCTGCATGTCCTGGGTTCAAATCCCAGCGGGGGCTAACCACTCATCTGGAAACCTATCGTTGGGAGGGGCATTACCTGCTGCTTCTCACTTCCTTTATACTCTCCGGGAGTTTTATCTCGTAGTGTCCTCCAATTGGGATTATCTTTATCAGATGCACCTTCTTGCATTCCGGACACACGACCTCCTCCTCTATTATCGGAATTTCAACGGTATGTTTGAATTCACTTGCACATTTACCGCACCTGAATGCAAATTTCCGATAGAATACAGGGATCTCGCCCTTCCCGGCTCTTGGAGCCCTTAGCCCCATGCTATGATCCCTCCTCCTCAAATCCTCCTCCACCAATACAGACTTGCCAAGGATTTTTAGTTCAGCCTTCTTCTTTTTTGCAGATTTTTTCTTAGCCATTCTCCTCTTTACAAGGCCCTTTTTCAAATTCCCTTTAGTTGCCCTCTGTCCGGTTCTGGTTTTTGTGGCCATGATTAAAATTAGGTGGATATATATAAATCCCGACATGGATAAGATATATATAGTGAAATTCATAGCTAAACCTTACCCGATAAGGGCTGAAAAGCCCATAGTCATTATGAACGAGGCAGATGCCAAATCTCTTGGAGTTTTTGTCTCCGGTAGAGTTAGTCTGTCCTATAGAAACAGAAGGATAACTGCAATAGTCGATACCACAAAATCCTTCGTGAATGAACATGAGATAGGGCTCTACAAGGATGTAAATGACATCCTAAAGGTAAAGACCGGTGACAGGATAAATCTCACGCCAACGGAAAGACCAAAATCCGTAGAATTCATAAAGAAGAAGATAGACGGCTACGCTCTGACATCCGGGGAGATATATTCAATAATCAAAGACATAGTTGATAATAATCTGAGTTCAATAGAGCTGAGTGCCTTCGTTACCGGGGGGTATATATCAGGCTACAACCTTGATGAGATAGTTTCCATGACGGAAGCGATAGTCAAGACAGGCAGGCAGATAGATTTTGGCGATGATATAGTAGATAAACACTGCATAGGGGGGGTCGCAGGGAATAGAACCACAATGCTGCTTGTTCCGATAGTTGCGGCAGCCGGAGCAACCATACCAAAGACAAGCTCACGGGCGATCACATCCCCGGCAGGAACAGCTGACACAATGGAGGTTTTAGCCCCGGTTGACTTTGATGTTGAGGAACTCCGGAGAATAGTCCAGAGGATTAATGCCTGCATTGCGTGGGGTGGAGCAGTAAATCTGGCTCCCGCAGATGATAAGATAATCCAGGCGGAATATCCCCTCAGTCTTGATGCTGAGGGACATGTGCTCTCATCGG
>WALD01000097.1 GCA_015523055.1 Candidatus Altarchaeota archaeon | reverse complement strand
GCTTCTGCTTTCAAACGGAATCGTATTCTTATTCAGGGTAATTCCTGCCTCCTCCAGAGCCACCTCGGCATCCTTTCCTGTAATCCCTTTGTTATTCAGGTCCATAAGAATAAGGTGGTTATCAGTCCCCCCGGAAACCAGATTGAATTCCTCGTTCATTAGAATTTCCGCAATCTTTCTTGAATTCCTGACTATCTGCTGTTGGTATTTCCCAAATTCCGGCATCATCGCCTCCTTGAAGCATACAGCCTTTGCAGCAATCACATGCATCAGCGGCCCCCCCTGGATTCCGGGGAATACTGTTTTATCCACCTGCTTTGCAAATTCTTCTTTGCAGAGAATCATCCCTCCCCTAGGCCCCCTAAGGGTCTTATGGGTCGTGGTAGTAATAAAATCCGCATAGCCGACAGGACTCTGATGGACTCCCCCTGCAATAAGCCCTGCAATATGTGCAATGTCTGCCATCAGATAGGCGTCAACCGAATCAGCAATCTCCTTAAAAGCCTTGAAGTCTATCTCCCTCGGATATGCAGACGCCCCGCAGACAATCAGTTTCGGCTTGAATTCCCTTGCAATTCTTTCCACCTCACTGTAATCAATCCTCCCCGTCTCCTTGCTCACCCCATAATGAGCCACCTCAAAATACTTCCCTGAAAAGCTGACCCTGGCCCCGTGGCTCAGATGCCCGCCATGAGTCAGGTCCATGCTAAGAATTCTATCCCCCGGCTCAAGACATGAAAAATAGACTGCCATATTCGCCTGTGACCCTGAATGCGGCTGGACATTTACGTGCTCAGCCCCAAAGAGCTTCTGCGCCCTTTTTATCGCAAGCTCCTCAGCAACATCCACGAATTCGCAGCCGCCATAATACCTCTTATGGGGGTAGCCCTCAGCATATTTATTAGTCATGACAGAGCCCTGTGCACGCATAACAGCCTCACTGGCATAGTTCTCAGAGGCAATCAACTGAAGCTTGTGCTGAAGCCGTTTAATCTCATTCTCAATAGCTTCAGCAATCTCCGGGTCAGTTTCTCTTAGTCCAGCCAATTTTAAGCCTTAATTTATCGGATTGCTGCGTAATAAATACCATTATGCTAATGAGATTCTTTGATTCCTACAGCAGGGGACTGATAGTCCATCACTGGGACACCGACGGAATCTGCTCGGCAGGAATGCTGTTGTCGGAGCTGCAGGAAAAGGAGATCCATAATATGAGCCCCACCATCGGCAATTTCTACCTGACAGAGAATGAGATTGATGAGATAAAGAAGAAGGGATATGAATTCATTGTAATTGTTGATATATGTATTCCCAGAGATGAAATCATCAGAATTAAGAATGCAACTGGAGCGAAAATCTTCATCTTTGACCATCATCTTCAGGAGATAATAAAGGAGGTTGAGCATATAAATCCAATCAGTGAAGGCAAAAGCCCTGAGATGTTTCCCTCGGCTACCTGGGTTCTTTCGCAGTGGCTTGGTATAGACCTTCTTGCTGTTCTGGGCGCGGTAGGGGACATGGAGAGCAGGATTAAGGAGAATAAACTGGTCTACCCAGAGATAGAGAATTTTCTGAATTCTCATTCAATGAAATTCAACGACCTCCTGAGGATGGTTGAGCTGATTGATTCAAGCTACAAGGTGATGGACAAAGGGGGGGTTGAAAGGGCAGCTCGGTTTATGATGGAGAACCGAGACAGCCCCGGGAAGATTTTCAGGCACCGGACCTGGAACCGGAACTCAGCAAGGATAAAGAGGGAGATTGAGAGGCAACTGTCAACCAATGTTATTGAGGACGGTGACAGGTTGATGCTGGACATCTCTACACCATTTAATATAATATCAACCCTGACAAGAAGACTTGCCCGGAGCAATCCCCACAAAACGGTCATCGTTATCAACAGGGGTTTCTTCCGGAACAGGGACCAGATCTATATAAGGGGTAACAACGTTCAGCGTCTCATACCCATTGCAAGAGACAGAGGGTATTCTGCCGGGGGGAAGGAAGGCGTTGTTGGGGTTATACTTCCAGCTTCAGAAACAGATGATTTTTTGAGTATAATAAAAACATCTGATTCCTGAGGGACTGTATCACGGGTGAAACCCTGAAGGGATCCTCAGGTTCATCTAACCTGAGAGTTTTTTTTAGTTGAATTCCTAGTTAATTCAATGAGTAAGAAGATTCTTGTAACAGGAGGGGCAGGGTTTATTGGTTCTTTCATTGTAGACAGGCTGATAGAGGAGGGCCATGATGTAAGAATCTTTGACAATCTTGAACCGCAGGTTCACCAGGGCAAAACCCCTGGCTATCTGAACGAGAAGGCGGAATTCATCAAGGGAGATGTTAGCAACTATGATGAGCTGAAGAAAGCGGTTGAGGATGTGGATATAATCTTCCACGAGGCTGCGAGGGTGGGGGTTGGACAATCACAATATCAGCCAAAGAGATACGTGGATGTCAACATAGGGGGGACAGCGAACCTGCTGGATATTCTTGTGAATTCCGAACACGATGTTAAGAAATTGATTGTTGCTTCATCAATGAGCATCTATGGAGAGGGAGCCTATCAATGCGAGAACTGTGGAGATGTCAGCCCCAGCATCAGAAGCGATGAACAGATGTCCGGGCAGGAATGGGAACTTCATTGTCCAGTATGCGGAGAAAAAATCATGCCCATTCCAACAACGGAGGAAAAGAAGCTCCAGAGTAATTCCATCTACGCAATAACCAAGAAAGACCAAGAGGAGATGTGTCTTAATATAGGAAAGACCTATGGAATTCCTTCTGTAGCATTGAGATACTTCAATGTCTTCGGTCCAAGACAGAGCCTGAGCAATCCTTATACCGGCGTGGTTGCAATATTCCTGAGCAGGATTAAGAACAACAACCCCCCATTAATCTTTGAGGATGGTTTACAGAGCAGGGACTTTATTTCGGTGCATGATATCGTTTCTGCAAACATCCTTGCCATGAAATCCAGTGCCGCTGATTATGACTACTTCAATGTAGGGGCGGGAAGGCAGATAACCATTCTGGAGATTGCAGAGATTCTTGCAAAACTGCAGAATTCTGATGTGAAGCCCCGGATAATCGGGAAATTCAGGAAGGGTGATGTGAGGCATTGTTTTGCAGACATATCAAAGATCAAGAGCAAGCTGGGCTTCTCTCCAGAGGTAGGATTTGAGGACGGTATCCGGGAGCTTATGGAATGGTCAGCGGGAGTTGAGGCAGATGATAGAGTAGATGAGGCTACCGATGAACTGAGGAAGAAAGGACTTCTGGATTGATACAGGTCAGTTGCCCCTACCCTATCTCCTTCATTCTCTCCAGAGAGGATACCACAGCCGTTGATAAAGTGCTCAAACCCCCCCTAAATGCACATTAATTCGGTTTTAGTGGGTTACAATCTGTTAGAATTCAATCATTGCCTGCCCTTGCACATCTCCTTCATTCTCTCCAGAGAGGATTCACTGCCATTTACTATCAGAACATCGCCCCCAGAGAGCCTTGTGTCTTTTCGAGGGTTGCATATCCAGCTCTTTCCCCTCCTTATAGCCCTTATGTAGCTGCCAATCTTCTTTGAAACGCTCATCTCCCCAATACCCTTACCATCAAACTCTGATGCTTTCTCAACCTCAATCTTCTCGACCTGTTCCTCAACCTCATCCAGAAAACTCTGATAGATTGGATGGTCACCAACACCCCTGAGAACAACATCAACTATGTCCTCGGCGGCATTGGATATCTTCTCTGCCGAATGAGCAACATGGAGAATTCCTGAGAGATCCGCAGCGTCCTCTGGAGTCCTTGCAGACAGCATAAGAAGGGATTCTATCTCATACTGCAGGTCGTCCATCCTAACCTCAAGCTTCTCAACCTCCTCTGCAATGACCTTTGAATTCATAAACAGCGCAGAATAAGCAAGATCAATCATCAACTCCGATGTATCTTTCATCTCCACGAGGACATCTTTAACAGTCCTTTTTCCGGAGATAGCATGCTCCACTATATCATCTACTTCCTCTTCTTCCATTTCAGATAGTTAGATTAGTATTTGTTTAGAACCTAAATAAATACGAACATTCCAACGAATTTGACTGCTATCAAAAGACACAACACAGTTATTATATCCCCAACGGTTGATAGCGAAGGCATCAGGATATTATCCGGATCTAAACCGCGGGCGAATGTTAGAATGGAAAGGAGAACTGTCATGGCAGTAAGAATCACGCCTGCAAGTGTTCCAGCTATTAATGAGATTAGCGTTAATTGGATAATGGAGGCTGTATCAGGAAATCCGGCAAGGATGTAGGCGTAATAAGCTATAATCCCAAGAAGAAAGGACATAACCACATTCAGAATCATAGAGGTATAGATATTGTCAGCAAGGGGTTTATTCCACTTTAACTCGGCATCAATCAGACCGAGATGGAGGGCGGAAGCGAGCCTTGAACCCAGCACCCCGGAGATGTTTCCCCTGAGCCCAAGGATAGCAGGTAGAAGAACCAGCACCCCGGGAATCGTTGTGATATCCCCTTCCATATCATATAAGAGAAGACCTGCAATTACACCACCAACTGTGCACAGGACGAGAATAGGAAAACTCTCCCCCAGAATTTTCTTGATATTAGGATTCATAAGGATTATATGGAAGGAGTTTAAATTAGATTTATTGCTAAGGGTTCGTCAGATTATAAGATATATCCCAACATAATTTATAATTCAATGAAAAAGAAATTTACCTGCATCATATGCCCAAATAGCTGTGAGATAGAGGTTGAATTCAACGGCAGGAAGATTCGTAATCTTAAGGGTAATCTCTGTGATAAGGGGGCAGATTATGTGAGGAAAGAGATATCCTTCCCTGAGAGAGGGCTTACAACATCTGTCAGAGTAAGGAACGGTTCCCTTCCCCTGGTTAGTGTAAAGACATCAAAACCAATACCCAGGAACAGGATTATGGATGCCATGAAGGAGATTAGGAGGTTGAGTGTTTCTGCCCCTGTAAAGGTTGGCGATACCCTGCTTGAGAATATCCTCGGAACCGGAGCTGACCTGGTTGCGACCAAGAATGTTGATAGAAGATGACATGACAACAGTAGTAATAGACACCAACCTGATCATAGCAGGAAGATGGAATCCGGGGAGCAGCTCTGCAAGGATTATAGATATGGTGCTGAGGGGCGACATTAGAGCAGTATATACTGCTGATATCAAGGAGGAAAACCTATACATTCTTGGAAAAGTAAAACCACCAGAGCATTACACAAATAGAATTCTGGAATTCTACCGTGTTTCGAGGAAGGTAGAGTCAAAGCGAAGAATCAGTGCCTGTCCCGACAAGGCAGATAACAGGTTTCTTGAGGCTGCAAGTGCCGGGAAAGCGGAGTACATTGTGAGCAGTGACAGGCATCTGCTGGACATGAAGGAATTTGAGGGGATAAGAATTCTAAAGCCGGAGGAATTTGAAAAAGAGTTAAAAGCAGGCATTCCGATTGATTAGTTGGTATCTGATATTCTGACAGTTGCCCTCCTGTCTGCCCAGCACTGAAGATTTACTGCTACAGGAAGGCTGCCTGTATGGCAGGGGGCAGTTTCTATATGCACAGCAAGAGAGGTTGAATTTCCCCCGAGGCCCATGGGGCCGATTTCCAGGCTGTTGATTTCCTCAAGGAGCTTTCTCTCAAGGTCGGCTGTCTCCCTGTCCGGGCTGGGGTTGCCAACTTTCCTTAACAATGCCCTCTTCGCAAGTTTCATTGCAGTGTCGGAGAGACCTCCTATGCCCACGCCAACTATTGTAGGGGGGCATGGATTTCCACCAGCCTTCTTCACGGTTTCAATGATGAATTTTTTGATCCCTCCAAGTCCGTCGGCAGGGGTCAGCATAGCAAGGGCAGACATGTTCTCTGCCCCTGCCCCCTTTGGAAAGGCAGTAATTTCGATGAATTTATCCGTTGTTAATTCAAATTCAATTTCGGGTATATTCCCAAGATTATCTCTCTTTAATGAATCCACAGAATTCGGCCTGAGGGGAATGTCCTCCGTTGCCTTTTCGACGGCACGGTTGATTATATCCCTAATCTCATTCTGGTCCGTGCCCTTAGCCATCCTTACATAAAACCTGAGAATCCCGGTATCCTGACAGAGTGGAACGGAGTTCTCCCTTGCATATCTGATATTATCAAGAATATTTTTGAGCTGGATCCTTCCTATCTTATTTTGTTCCTTTTCAAAGGCACTCTCAAGAGCTGACTCCACATCCTCTGGAAGGTCGCACTCTGCTTTTTTCAGCAGGTCTATGATTGTTTTCTCGTTTAGCATCTTGTCCTCTTCGGTTGTCGATTGTGTATATGGATTGAATTCCGATATCCTATAAGAATCCATTAACAATTCAGATTAGTAGTTATTATGTGGTGGGGTGTATGGGGTAGGGAGGGGTGTATGG
>WALD01000096.1 GCA_015523055.1 Candidatus Altarchaeota archaeon | reverse complement strand
GTTAAATCTTCTATTCAAACCATCAACCCTGTTCTCGAATTCCCTCTTTGCAAGAATTGAAGCGACAGCGACCGGGATTTCGGACTCGGCCCCTGGCTTCTGTATTATCTCAAGTCCTGTTTTATCGAGGTCGCCGAGTCGGAATTCCGTTTTCTTCAGGTCAAAACGATCTATTATTATCTTTGCTTTTCTGTAATCCAGTTCCCCAAGCATATCCTTTATCAGCCTTGCGTGGGCCCATGCAAGCATATTATTGAGGGATTTGCCCTCAGACCTGAACTCATCATACCTTTTGTTGTAGGTTTCTGGCATCAGCACGATTGATTTTCTGGGAAAATCCACCTTCAGAATTTTTTCAGCCAGAATAACCATCCTCTTTTTTGGAATCTTTTTGCTGTCTCTGACTCCGAGCTTTCTCAGTTCCCTGAGATGCTCTGGCTTCAGGGCAACGCAATAAACAACCAATGGACCAAACCACTCACCCTTTCCCGTTTCGTCCGTGCCGAGAGTGTAGCAGTAACCATCGTTCGTCATGATAGAATCCAGAATATTCCCTACTCTTTCATCCTCATTGTAAACGAATTTTCCTGAGTTGTAGAGAATTAATTTCAGTCCCTCATCATCAACGCGGATTGATTCGTGCTCTGATTTTACAGGAACCAATCTCAATTTATTCCTCTGTATGTATCCCCTGAGTTTCTCAACCTCCTCCTTTTTCAACCTTATTGAATTCACCTTGATAGTATATTATTGGCGATTCCAATATATCTCTGATGAAAAGGATAGACCCATGGGACTCACAGGCAATAGGGGATTACCAGAATCTCTTTAATGAGTTTGGAATTGAATCCTTTGACAGGTTCAGGAGGTATTTTCCAGACAACAGATATGTCCGAAGGGGGATAATATTTGGCCACAGAGATTTTGACAGAATTTTCAGTGCAATAAAGAATAAAAAACCATTTGTGATGATAACCGGTCTGATGCCCTCCGGGAGATTTCACTTTGGTCATAAGATGGTGGCTGATCAGATGGTGTGGTACCAGTCCCTCGGAGCTGAAATCTTTATCTGTGCAGCTGATGTTGAATCCTGGCTCATGCGCAATATACCTTTTGAGAAAGCAAGAGAGATTGCACTCAATGAGTATCTAAAAAACTATATTGCTCTTGGCCTGAAGCCAGAGGGTGTCACATTCTGGTTCCAGTCAAACTATAGAAAAGAATACTATCGTCTCAGGGATATGGCTTCTAAGAGGATAACATTCAATGAAATGAAAGCAATATACGGAGACCTTACGCCGGGTAAGATTATCTCGGTTCTTGCACAGATTGCGGATATTATCCACCCCCAGTTGCCTGACCTAGGTGGACCAAGACCTGTTGTAGTTCCTGTGGGGGCAGACCAGGACCCTCATTTGAGACTTACGCGGGATGTTGCCTCCAGATTAAATGCTGAAAGGGAAGAATTTATAGATATTAACGGACGGAATGAAGGGGTAATCTCAAAGGAAGATGAATCCATAAGAGATATGGAATGTGTCCCTCCCTCATCTACATACCATAAATTTATGAGAGGTTTACGGGGAGGAAAGATGAGTTCCTCCGATCCCAGCTCCTATCTTGCGCTCTCTGAAACACCCAGAGATGCGATAAATAAGATAATGAGTGCGAAGACCGGAGGCAGGGCAACGGTTGATGAACAGCGCGAGAAGGGCGGGGTCCCCGAGAACTGCACCATCTATAATCTCTACCTATATCATCTGGTGGATGACGATAAGGAGCTTGAGAAGATATACCGGGAATGCAAGGGGGGAGAGAGAATCTGTGGGGAATGCAAGGCAACCTGCTCCGACATGCTATCTGAATTCTTACACAGGCATCAGAAAAATCTGGAAAAAGCAGAGGATATTATCGGGGAATTCTATAAATCTTAATACCCATGAAAATCACGAACAGGGAAAGTATCCCCAAATTTCTCGATGCTCTGAGAGAGGACTACCGGGTAATAGCTCCAACGGATGTTAGGGGGAAGGTAAACTTCAGGAGAATAAAATCCGGCAAAGAGGTGATTACTGAATTTATCAATACAAAGAATTCTCCAAAGAATTTCTTTATCCGGAAACCATATCCGGTCTTCAGTGAGAGGAATTATCTGGAGGATATGGAGAACCTGAAATTTGAGATAGATGGAAGGAGTCTTATCTTCGGGATCAGAGCCTGTGATATTAATGCCCTCTCTCTTCTGGACCAGTTCTACTTTGATGGTATGCTAAATCATGATTATGAGAGGAACAGGAGAAGGACGACGATTATAGGTATGAACTGTCCATGGCCGGGAAGGAATTGTTTCTGTACCACATTCGGGACAGGGCCATCGATAAGAAAGGGGGCCGATATTGTCTTTACTGACCTTGGCAGTCTCTACTTTGTTGAGATTTTTAGTAGTGAGGGAAAACAGATTATTGATAGATTCCCAAACCTGTTTCTAAATGCAAGTGCGGAGCATAGGAAAAGAAAGGAGAGGCTTATGAGGGATGCCGAGAACAGGATCAACAAACTGAATATAAAGGGGATAAAGAATAAACTGGAATCCGTGACAGACAGGTACTGGAATAAACTCAATGAGACCTGTATAGGCTGCTACTCCTGTGATATTGTTTGTCCCACCGTTCCATCCCTTGAGAAAGCTACCGGAATGAAAAAATCAAAGAAGAAGATTCAGCATAAGCTCAACGATGTCAGGGAGAATTACGGAAAATTTGGCTGTGTTGGATGCGGCCGCTGCCTGGAGGTATGCCCCCGGGGGATAGGGATGGCGGATATTATAAAGGATATAACCCGTTTATGATTAATATGGAGCTGTTGATTTCAATCCTCGTCCTGTTTATGGGGCTGGTCATCCTGCTTAAAAGCAGCGATGTTTTTGTGGACTCCGCAGAGAGGGTGGCAAAAATATTCGGTATATCCGATTTCGTAATAGGCCTGACTCTTGTTGCTGTTGGGACATCGCTGCCTGAGTTAGTAACATCAGTTATTGCAGTAACATCGGGAAGTCCAGGCATAGTTACCGGGAACGTAATAGGTAGCAACATAGCAAATATAGGGTTGATTCTGGGGATTTCGGGGTTCATTGCCGTCCTTAAAATAGAGCCGAATATATTCAGGAAGGATTCCATACTCCTCCTGGGGAGTTCCTTCATCTTTTATATCTTTGCCCGGGACAGTAAGCTGTCTTCCCTGGAGGGGATAATTCTTCTGTTTCTTTTTTTCACCTATATTGGGATTATCCTTGGAATTCATCCCGGTCTTGAAAGGATATATCGGTTTAGATCATATATGAGAGAGAGAGTAAGGTTTGGTGATCTTCTCGATATAAAAACATATAAAGGGGCGATAAGAAAGAGCATTGATCCAGAGACACATAAAAGTCTTACAAAGATTACAATCAGGATGGGAATTGCTCCATTCAGGATTGTAAAATTTGTTATTGATTACAGGACATATATCAGAATTGCAGAATTCCTTAGAATGAGGTCGGGGGGAGGAATTCATAAAGAGATAATTCTTATTGCAGTAAGCTCTGTTGGTATCTTTTTGGGGGCTAAGTATCTGGTTCAGAGTGCAGTGGATATGGCATCCCTTCTGGGAGTTCCAAATAGCTTTATTGCAATAACCGTGATAGCACTAGGTACCTCACTTCCCGAACTTTCGGTTGCCCTGATATCGGCAAGAAAAGAGCTGGGGAACATGATTCTAGGGAACATAATCGGTAGCAATATAGCAAACATTGGTCTTATTCTTGGTGTTTCAGCTATAATATCTCCCATCCCTGTATCGGTATTTGAGCTAACAACTACAATCCCTTTCATGCTCCTCATGACAGTCCTATGTGTGATCTTTATAAGAAGTGGCTGGATTATCAGGATGTTTGAGGCATTCGGCTTTATTATCCTCTATCTTGGATTTATAATATGGCTGGTTTTCAGGGTTGGCTCATCCCTGGCACTATAGCAGGGCGCTCTACCTTTATCCATGTATAAGGAATTCCCCTTCAGGTCTATCCCCACGACCAGGGGGCCCAGATTCTCAACCTTGAGAAACCAGACTGCCTCCGGCACTCCGAGATCAAGCCATTTGACACCCTTTACAGCCCTGACGGATCTTGCTGCCAGGGCTGCACAACCGCCAGTCATCGACAGGTAGATGCAGTTTCCTTTCATTGCCTCAATAACAGAGGAATTCATTCCGCCCTTCCCAATGATTGCGGATATCTTGAATTTTTTTATGAAATCGGATTCGAGAGAGTTCATCCTGGAGCTCGTTGTCGGGCCTATTGCAACTATCTTCCAGCCGTCGTTTTCCCTTCTTACTATGGGTCCGGCGTGAAAGATTACCCCATTCTCTATGTCAAAGGGAAATTCTCCCTCCCTAAGAGCCTTCTGGTGCGCCTTGTCCCTGACAGTCACTATATTGCCTGATAGATAGATTAAATCCCCTGTCGTTATCTTGCCGATTTCCTCTTTATCCAGCGGGGTTCTGAGTTGCATTCTCAAGTCATCTCGTGGCTTCCTTAAGCTCTCTTGCGAATTCTCCGAGTTTGTGCAGAATCTCTTCCTTGTTGTTTGAATTCTCCTCAATTATCTTTATGAAGGCACTTCCTACTATGGCTCCATCAGCGCCGAATTCCATAACCTCTTTGATATGCTCTTTTTTTGATATACCAAAACCAACGGCAAGGGGTACCCTGGGGTTCTGGCTCCTTATCCTTTCAAGGGTTGATTTTATCTCCCCGGAGAGATTCTCCCTGGCTCCAGTAACCCCCAGGAGAGAAACAACATATAGAAAACCTGTGGCGGAATTCAGAATTTTCTTTATCCTGTTCTCAGTTGTTGTAGAGGCAATCAGGAAGATTAGATCAATGCCAGAATTCCTGCATTCCTGTAATAGGGGTTGAGATTCCTCTATTGGTAAATCAGGAACGATTAATCCGGAAATCCCGGAGTTTCTGCAGTCCCTGATGAACCTGCCAATACCTCTCTGCAAGACCAGATTGTAATAGGTCATACAGACCATCGGGATTTTTTGCTCTATCCTCCTTGCTATCTTGAAGTAGATGTCAGGGTTCATTCCTGCTTTAAGTGCCCTGCCCCCGGAAAGCTGGATTGTCGGCCCATCCGCTATCGGGTCTGAGAACGGGAGGCCCAACTCCAGAATGTCAACCCCTCCCCTGATGAGAGAGTTTGCTATCTCTACTGTAAGCTCTGGTGAGGGGTCCCCCGCCATGATATAGGCTATGAGGGCGCCTTCTTTTTTATTCTTAAGTTCTGAGAATTTTTCTTTGAGATTCATTCTTCTTTAATTGGTTCTATCATACTCCTTTCAGAGCCTTAACGTATATTTTCTCATACCTGGTTTTCTACCCCCCTTCAAGGATTACATACTGTAGGTGTATGCCCACTCTTTCTGAGTTATTACTTTACCCCCTTACTAAAATACGAAGTTTGTATCCTGAGTCTTTGTTAATTGATTGAGTTTAGGGCTTATATTTTATTAGCATGTTCTTTAATACTCTCAAAGAAGATTCTCCCGTCTCCTTCCTCCCTGCCAGTTCTGGTCCAGTCAGCCTCCTGTATGCCGTCAATGACTCTCTCAGGGTGGGGCATCATCCCCAGAACATTTCCTTCAGGATTCGAGATTCCGGCAATGTCATAGAGACTTCCGTTGGGGTTCCAGGGGAATTCCCCGGCATCCTCGCCGTTTTCCCTACAGTACCTGAAGATTATCTGTTTGTTGTCTATCAATCTCTGGAGGAATTCCTCATTTTTCTCTCCGAAGGTGAATCTTCCCTCGGCATGAGCAATAGGAATCTGCAAAACTCTGTCTTTCTCAATCCCATTCGTTATCCTGCACTTATTCTCATGTCTGATATATACCGGCCTGCACTGGAATCTTGCGGGTTTATTGGTTGTCAGGGCAGCCTCTGGCTGCTCGGAGATTCCATCAAACCCCGGAAGAATTCCCAGCTCCGTGAGAACCTGAAAGCCGTTGCATATTCCCACAATAAGATTACCCATATCCATGAATTCCCTGAGCGGGGGCATCAGCCTGCTCTTGATTCTTGCAGCGAATATTGCCCCCGCCCTGACATAATCCCCTGATGACCAGCCCCCCGGCAACATCAGGATCTGATAATCAAGCAGATCTCTCTGTCTGTCCTTACTCACATTGCCTGTCAATTGCTTCAGATGGACCTGTTCTGCCTCTATCCCCACCCTATCTAAGGCTCTCTTCGTCTCCTCCTCACAATTCGTTCCCTCAATCAGCAGGATGCACGCCTTAACCATTTGTTATGCATATGTGAAGCAAACCATATAAGTTTCCCGATTACGAGTTTGAGAAATGTCCTTAATACCCCCCGGGTTCTGGAGAGGCTGAGTCATTCCAAACCGGTGATTCTGCCCCTCCCTACCC
>WALD01000095.1 GCA_015523055.1 Candidatus Altarchaeota archaeon | reverse complement strand
AACATCAGTTGAGGGCATGATGCTGGAGGTGAGAAGGAAGTTTATGTTGTATAACCTGTTACTAAGCCGGTGATTGGAGATGGAGAAAGAGCATATATATTTGGCTGGGATGCCAAATAATAACTGCTAAGCTGAATTGTTAAACACAGCACCCACCCTGCTTTGTATTTAAGAATATTGGATAGCTCAATCAATACAACGGACGTTAGTATTTATTATATTGCTCTCTTTTAGGACTTCCTTAAATTACAACACCCCAACCCCATCTTTTATCCTATCAGCAACCCTCTCTCCTAGGATAGATATTAACCTTCTTTTATCTGCCTTCATTATATCTGCAGGGGATTTAATTCCGGAATTCCACAGCTTTCTGGCTCTGACTCTTCCCACCCCCTTTATTCTGACCAGCGGAATTAATTCCTCCTTTATTCCGTGCCTAATCCTCTGCTGAAGCTTTCTCATCTCCCCTGCTGCTTTTTGCATATTCACAAGCTCAGAAATCTCCCCTGCCGAGTATGCAAGCCACTCGGCAATCTGCAGTCTCTGGTGAAGAATACCGGGAGCTATCTTATGTAATCTGAAAATGCTATCCTCGGAAACCTCATTAATCCAGAGTTGCAGAATTCTGGCAGTCTTGAACCTCTCCAGAGATCTGACATCCAGATCGAATTCATCAATACCTCTCAGCAGCTTATCCCCCACAAGGGAGATCCTTTGCCATAACTCCTGCTCCTCACCCCTCTTTACATAAAAGAGAGGCAATTCAGCAGAATCGCAGAGCATCTCAAGGAGGCCTATTTCCCCAAACAGCCCATTTTCCTCTGCAACATGCAACAGGGATATGTAGGTGAAGGCGGTCATTGGGTCTATGTAGAGCTCAGAGATTCTCCTGCCAAGAGGGGTAGGAATCAGGAATTCATTCTCATAACGGATAAAATTCCATTCCACCAGCCTGCCAAGAATTTTATCAATCAAACTTTTGAATACATCTGAGCCGTATTGATACCCAAAGAATGTTGATCTGAAGAATTCAACCAATGAATCCCTATCCTCTGTGAATCCAGACGCTATTGATGCCAGAATATGAAACCGGAGAACCGGCTCTACCCCAAGGCGGGAGGTTATCCTCTCCACCTCTCCATGGACATACCTTTCAAGAAGAAATTCTCTCTCCTCATCGTTTTTTGCAATCATCACCGCAAATCCTTCCCGGTCATACTTTGGTCTTCCTGCCCTGCCCGCCTGCTGTTTGTATTCAATGACCGGGATGTAGTCCAGACCAATGGCACCATACCTCTTAATGTCCCTGATTATAACAGTCCTTGAAGGCAGATTGACGCCACTCGCAAGCGTTGGGGTAGCCACAATCACCTTGAGCCCTCTCCCCTCCTTGAATGCATCCTCAATCAGGGTCCTCTGTTTATTGGTAATGCCGGCGTGATGGAAGGCTGTGCCCTTCTCAATACATGAGGCAAGCCTCCTGCACTGATGCGTAGGGGGTGAGAGAACGGATAGAATTCTCTTCTTAATTTTTCTCAATTCCCCGGCTTCATCATGGTTGATTAGATTCAATTCCTGCCCCAGTTTTTCAGCTACGGATTCTGCACTCCTTCTGGAATAGACAAAGATTAGTGTCTGACCCCCATTCCTTAATGATTCCTGCGTCATCTCCCTCACCTTCCTGTGCTTCTCACCCACCTCCACCCTCTCCGTTAGCCTCACGGGTCGCCAGTCAGACTCTATCAATTCTGCATTCAGCCATTCGGCCAGTTCCTCCACATTTCCAATCGTTGCAGAGAGTGCAAGAATCTGTATTTCCGGGAATATCCTCCTGAATTTTGATATAAGCACCTCATAGACAGGGCCCCTGTCGCTGTTGATTAGATGAATCTCGTCCATGACGAGAATTCCTGTGCCATCAAACCATTGTGGCCTGGAGCGCAGGATTGAGTCGCACTTCTCAGCAGTGGTTACAAGAATGTCAAAATCCGCCCTTTGCCTGTATTTACTGGAGTCGAGGTCGCCCATCTCCAGCCTTATCCTGTAGCCAAGGGTTTCATACCTTTTAAATTCAATGAATTTTTCATAGGCGAGAGCCTTTAAAGGCACGACATATACGGCCTTACCCCCATTCATCAGAATTCTTGCCATCAGAATTTCGGCAATTAGCGTCTTCCCGGATGCAGTGGGTGTAGAGAGAACAAGATTCCTTCCTTCCATTGCTTTGCTCTTCAGAACGGATTCCTGAGGTGGATACATCTCCTCTATGCCGCCGGCTTTCAGAAGCCCGATAAATCTTCGGGGCAGGGGGACATCCTCTATCAGCATTTTATTCGTCCTTCAGCCTCTTCTTTACATAGCTCACAAGCCCCCCCTCGTTTATCAGGTTAAGGATGAATTCCGGCAGGGGAGGGAATTTATACTCTTTGTCAGAACTAATATTCTTTACCTTGCCCTCCCCGAAGTTTATCTCAAGCTCATCTCCCTCATTTGCTTCAACATCACATTCCACCACAGGAAGTCCTATATTTATTGAATTTCTGTAGAATATCCTTGCGAATGAGCTTGCAACAACGCAGGAGATTCCAGCACCGATTAATGCCCGGGGGGCGTGTTCCCTTGAGGAGCCGCAGCCGAAATTTCTACCCGCTACAATAATATCCCCTTCCTGAACCCTGCCAACAAATTCAGGCCTTGCCCTCTCGAATGCGTGCCTTCCCAATTCCTTTGCATCCCCGGTAACAAGGTACTCTGCAGGAATTATCTGGTCAGTATCAACATTCTCAGGAAATTTCCACACCCTGCCGTGAATTATTTTATCCATCTTTCCCGTCTGGCTTCTTTGTTGTGTTTCCTTTGCTAAATTCTGCGTTGTATTTGGGGCAGTTCACTTTAAATTCGGATCAGTAATTCTTGGATGTGGATGGTTT
>WALD01000094.1 GCA_015523055.1 Candidatus Altarchaeota archaeon | reverse complement strand
TGGAGGAATAGTCGAGGTAGATTCCATGAGAGTTGTTTGATATGGTATTATTGAAGAGGTCACAATAATCTGCAGTCACATAGAGCCCTGCAAACCCTGATTCACTCGCCCCTGTAATTGTAAACCCTGATATACTCACATGAGCAGATGTCACCTTAAACACGCTTTCACCAGAATCCGCTGCCTGGACGAGCGTTGAGTCAGCCCCGTTTTCTGCTCTGATGGTGAGGGATTTATACACCCTCACATTCTCTGTGTATGTCCCGTCCCCGACGATGACGGTATCTCCGGGAGCTGCCGAGTCTATCGCATCCTGAATCTTCGTGTAACCGCAGCCGGAGGGGCATACGGTTATCGCGCTGGCATTGGCAAACCCACTAATCAAAACCAAAACAACCAAACAACTCAAAGTCCGTTTAGGATACAATTTGTTAGTTTTCATCTCAGATTGCTATTGATCTCTATCATATTCTCAAACCCGTCAACCGAATTTTCCCCTCTCTATCCCCCTCACCAAATCGGTCTTTGTGAGAATCCCAAAGTCGTTGCAGATTACCGGAAGTCCGGATATCTTATGCTTGAGCATCAGTTTCACTGCCCTGCCGATAGTTGTTTCTGGTTTAATGGTCAGGGGGTTCGGGGTCATTACCTGCTCGATAATCAACCTCTCAAGATCAGCCTGCGGATATTTGTCTATTGCCTTCCTGAAGGTGCGTAATCCTCGGGCAATATCCCTTTCTGTAAGTATTCCAATAAGCACTCCCCTGTCCATAACCAGCAATCTATGGATTCCAGATTCAAGCATAATCTTTCTTGCATGGGTCAAGGTATCAGCAGGTGAGGTAAGGACCGGATCCTTTGTGTAGAATCTCTCCACCAGATAATCAGAATTCTTTAGTGTTTCCACAAGGTCTGTTTTCGTTATGATGCCAACAATCTCATTATCCTCGGTGACAGGTAAGGAGGAGAATCCATTGGATAACATTATAGATGCAATCTCATTTAGTCTGGAATTCACCGGTATTGTCTTCAGTTCGGTTACCATCGCTGATGATACATGGATATGCTCTGTCTTCAATATTCTTTCCTTCCCGGTGATTAGTCTCTCAACAACATCCTCCTCCGTAAGAATTCCAACTATCTTTCCGTTTTCTGTCACGAGTAATCTTGATATCCCCTCCTTTTCCATAACCTCAAGGGCATGGCTTAGGTTTTCGTCCTTGTCTATTGTTATCATGTCCCTGATTTTCATTTTATTTAATATCTTTGATTTTCAATATTTTCCTGAATTCATCTGTCCTCTCCTTTATGCTATTCTTGGATGTCCCATAGAAGTCCTGTATGCTCCCTCCCATCCCCTTGTCATTCGTCAATTCCCCGGCAAGATATACAGCAGCTGCGGCAATGCTTATGGGAACTCTACCCGTGGTTATGCCCATTTTGGAGGCTTTGTTCACTATCTTTATTGCCTTTGCTGTTGTCTCTCCCGATGCATTGAGTTTGCTGGCAATTCTGAGTACATAATCTACCGGGGAGGTTTGTGGTATCCTGATGTTCATCTGATGCGCTATCTTTTTATAGCTCTTGGATATCTCCTTCTTACTCACCCCGGAAACATCCTCAAGCTCGTTAAGGATTACAGGTGATCGTTGCTCCCTTGAGATTAGATAGATTACCGCTGCAATCATCCCCTCTATGGACCTCCCCCGGACTATTCCCTCCCTTGCGCATTTTCTATACAGCCTTGCACATGACTCCTTCATCTGATCGGATATATTAAGGTATGAACACATTCTATCCAGCTCAGGAAGTGCCACAGAAAGGTTTCTCTGGAGAGAGGTTGCCATCCTGGAGCGCTTTTGCCACTTCCTGAGGCGATAGAATTTCGCTTTTCTCTCTGCAGGAATTGCTCTGCCCTTGATATCTGTATCATATTTATTTATTTCGGTAGTCAGGCCCTGAGTAAGCTTTGCATATTTCAGCAAACCGCCTGTTCTTGACCGTTTATCTGCCTGTTCCATGTCGAATGCCCTCCATTCCGGGCCGAAATCAAACATATTCTCCTCCAGAACAAGTCCGCATCTTCCACAGTACCTCTCTCCTCTGCTAGGGTCACTTATTATGTTTGTGCTGCCGCAGCTTGGACATTTTTTTATCATTCCAATAGATATACCATGTCGCATTAATTCACTATGCTAGAATTAAAACGATTACTTATAAGAGTTTATCTATTTGCAGAACCGCCTATAAATAGCTTTTATACAGAATTATCTCCCCCTCATTCTCTTCAATGACGCCCTTACAAATCCAACAAAGAGAGGGGCTGGATTTTCAGGTCGTGACTTGAATTCCGGGTGGAATTGGGACGCCATAAAAAAAGGGTGATTTGGCAGCTCTATAATCTCGACCAGGTTTTTTTCAGGGTATATCCCTGAGATCATAAGTCCGTTTTCCTCAAGGATTTTGACGTATTTTGAATTGACCTCCCACCTGTGTCTGTGTCTTTCAGAAATCTCGTTCTTCTGGTACAGTTTATAAGCAGTCGATTCTTTCCTGATTCTGCACCGATAGGCTCCTAGCCGCATACTGCCACCTAATTCTTTGATATTCTTTTGTTCATGAATCAGGTCTATTACAGGGTGGGGGGTTTTTGGATTCGCCTCCGTTGTGTTCGCATCCCCAAGATTGCAGACATTCCTTGCATACTCAACAACAGCAAGCTGAAGGCCAAAACAGATTCCAAGGAATGGGACCTCATTCTCTCTGGCATATCTTATCGCAGAGATCTTGCCCTCTATCCCTCTGGAGCCAAACCCTCCAGGAACAAGAATTCCATCTACCGAGGCAAGCTCATGAACCGAAATCTTGTTTGACTCAATCCATTCAAGATTAACCCTGCAGGAATTCGCAGAGCCAGCGTGCTTGAACGCCTCCTTGATGCTCATGTAAGCATCTTCCAGCCCAGTGTATTTTCCGACGATGCCTATGGTCACCTCCTCATCCGGCTTGTGAATCTTTTCCACCATTTTTTCCCACCTGAATGTATAAGTGGGCTTTCTGTCAAGTTCCAGTTTATGCATTATAATATTTCCAATATTCTGTTTATTGAAGAGAAGCGGCAGCTTGTAGATGTCATCAAGGTCCGGATTGCTCAGAACCTCCTCCGGTTTGACTCCACAGAAGAGCGCTATTTTCTGCCTTGTTGTCTCCGAGAGTTCTTCCTTACAGCGACCAATTATCAGGTCTGGCTGAACTCCCAGGCTCAGAAGATCCTTTACGGACCTCTGAGTTGGTTTGGTCTTCTGCTCGCCGGACTTTATGATTGGGACATACGAAAGGTGGATAAAGAGAAATTTATTGCTATTCTCCCTGCTCAGTTGTCTGCATGCCTCGATAAAGACCATGTTTTCCATGTCCCCTACCGTTCCACCAACCTCCAGAAGAACTATGTCTGCCTTGAGTTTTTTTAGTCTATTCTTAATCTCGTCGGTAATGTGGGGAACTATCTGAACAGTCTTTCCAAGATAATCTCCTCTCCTCTCCCTTTCTATTACCGTTTTATAGATTTCCCCCGTGGTTATACTTGACTCCCTCGAAAGGTCGATATTAAGGAAGCGTTCATAGTGCCCTAGGTCAAGGTCAGTCTCGGAGCCGTCATTCAAAACAAAGACTTCGCCATGCTCGTAGGGGTTCATAGTTCCTGGATCTACATTAACATAGCCGTCAATCTTCAGAGGGATTACTGAGTACCCCCTGTCCTTGAGAATGCGTCCTATAGAAGCAGTCGTTACCCCTTTACCAAGTCCTGAAAGCACACCACCAGTAATTACAATATACCTCATCTGCTGTATTGAATAAATCGTAATATTTTTGTATGAAAAGGAAATGAGTATAAAGGATGCGTCATAATCTATAAAAATAATAGGAATTGAGAGCTATATAATGAAAAACCTGTAAAATGCCGCTTAACTACAATGAGGTTCAGAGCATATATAGGAATGAAAAGAATACTCCGGCCCTGCAGCATGTTGATGAGAATTTCTACCTGGAACTGCGGGAATTTCTTTTGCATCTTGGGGAAGAGCATAGGGACTACATAGGTGAGCTGGTGGATGAGATTATAACCCGGAGGAGGAACAAGGTCCTTATGCAGGCCATGAGAACATCTGACAACCCTCCGCTGAACGCCACCCCTGAGGAGGTGGCACTATTCTCAAGAATGGTAAAGGTTCTTGCAGAGTATAAAATGGAGCTAGGTCTGGTTGGGGGGGGTGCTGAGCAGAATAAAGAAGAATCCATAAAGCAGGGAAGGGAAAAGGCCGGGAAACAGGATGATGAAAAGATAAAAATCAGGATTATCCACTTCCTGCCCGCCATCATAGGAGTGGATTCAAAGCACTACGGTCCCTTTAAGAGAGGAGAGGTGGTGGAGATTCCAAGAGGAACTGCCGAGATTCTCATCAGTAAGGAGATCGCTAGTGAGGTTTAGCGGATGAAATGAGTCTATAGCATCCTGAATCTTCGTGTAACCACAGCCGGAGGGGCATACGGTCAATTCAGCCACAGAACCCGGAGTGGAGAAGAATATCAACAAAACAATCAAAGCTAGGTAAATCAAATCTTTAGGACCCCCCTTTCTCAGCTAATAATATTGGATTCAATATTTAAACAGAGAAAATGACTCTGGTAGTTGCAACTGGAACCTTCTCGATCCTGCACCCCGGACATATCGTCTATCTGGAGCAAGCAAGAAAGCTCGGCGACAAACTTGTAGTTATAGTTGCAAGGGACGAATTTGTCAAGAAGAGGAAGAATTCCTGCCCCATTCCAGAGCAGCAGAGACTTGCTGTGGTCAGGGCTCTAAAGCCCGTGGATGAGGCAATTCTCGGCGACATGGAGGACATATTCAGGCCGATACAGGGACTGAATCCCGATATAATCGCTCTCGGGGAGGATCAGGAGTTCAGGGAGGAGGAGCTTAAACAGGAGCTGAGTCGTAGAAACCTGAAGGCAAGAGTGGTCAGAGTGCATAGATACTGGGAATCGGATCTGGACAGCAGCAAGAAAATAATTGCAAGATTAAGGGATGATACACATTAGAGTCAGAAGAGGGAGAGCCGAGGAATTAAGGCAGGAGCTGATAGGGAAGGAGCTTCTCGATTCTACCAGAAAAATTCTGTCTGATGGAGATTCGGTTCTTATTCCAATTACAAAAGAGATTGATATTCCAGGTACCGAGTTGGTTGAGATTCCCGGTGAAGAGAGAGAAGGCAGATTGTCCTCCCTCAGAGAGGCCCTTGCAGGGACCCTGAGTGATGAGGAACTTGCTCTTGTCCCAGCATCATTTGACATCGTTGGGGATATAGCCATTCTGAAAATTCCCGGTGGGTTGGAGAACAGAAAGAAGACGATGGCCGAGGCAATGCTTAAGACCTTTAAGAACATACACGTCGTGGCAGAAAAGAAGACTAGGGTCAGGACCAAATACCGCACAATGAAGCTGGGGATACTGGCGGGAGAGCAGAGGAAAGAAACAGAGCACAGGGAGCATAACTGCATCTATAGACTGAACATTGAGACCTGCTACTTCTCGCCGAGGCTGGGTTCTGAAAGGCTGAGGGTAGCGGAGCAGTGCAGGGATGGAGAGAGAATTCTTGTCATGTTTGCAGGTGTCGGGCCCTATGCAGTCCTGATAGCAAAGAGGTCAAAACCGGGAGAAATCTACGCAATCGAGCTGAACCCGGAGGCATTTAGATATCTTGAGGAAAATTTAAGGATAAATAAGGTCAATATAACCCCGATCAGGGGGGATGTGAGGCAAGAGACACCAAAACTCGGTAAATTTGATAGAATTCTCATGCCGCTTCCCAAGGACGCCGGGAATTTTCTGGACGTTGCTCTTCCATCCCTGAGAAAGAACGGGGTAATCCATCTCTATGACTTTGCTCACGATGAGGAGGAATCAATAAAAAAGGTGAAGAGGAGCTGCAACAATCTGGGATACAGGATAGAAACTCTAAACGCTGTGAAGTGCGGGTCCTATTCTCCCTCTTTATTCAGGACATGCGTTGATTTCAGGGTCATCTGAACAAATGCCCCGGGGGCTGTCCTGCCGCATCAACACCTCCCCTCAATACCCCCCCAGCTCCAGCCTCTCAGGAAGATTGAGAGATTCCACGTGTATGTGCGTAACAATAATCAACTGGCCGTCCCTCGCTATTCTATTCAGGGCTTCGCCAAGAATCTCCCTGTGCTCTATATCTAGACTGCCGAAGGGTTCGTCCAGAATCAGCATCCTCACTGGCGATAGCAACTCTATTAATGAAATTCTCAGGGCAAGGGCAAGCTGAACCCTTTCTCCACCGGAGAGCTGTTCTATCTTGAGTTCTCCCTCATTGCTCCTTATCAGGATCCTGTAGTCCGTGTCAAATCTGACATCCCGGTACCTCGGGTTTTGATTGAGCCGCCGGAAGTAGTAGGTAAGGAGGGTACTCAGTCGTTTCATGTACAGCTCCCGGTAGTACCTCCTTATTCCTCTGTTCGGATGGAAGACCTCATCCCTTGCTTCCTTAAAAAGCCTCATCTCTCTCCTGGCCTTTTCCAGCCTCTCCTTCAGCCCGGTGAATTCCATCATCTTCCTGTTTATTTCATCAAGTTCCCCTGTTATCTCCTTAATCCTGAATTCCCATTTATCCCTCTCCCTCTCCAGCTTATGTCTGGCATCATTCAGGGAATTCCTTTCCTCCTGCATCAAATTAGACGCATCCGGGTTGAATTCAAGGCCGGTGAATTCAGCCTCCACCCTCTTTAACTCGTCCTTAAGCTCATTATTTTCTTTATGATCGCTCCTCAGCCTATTATCATATTCCTTCTCCCTGCTGATCTCCTTCTCCAGAATTCTGAGCTCACCCCTGATGCTGTTTAATTCCGCAATCCTCAATTCCACCTCATCCATGCTCTCCCCAGAGTAGCTGGAACCCTGAAGTTTATCCCTGAGTTCGTTAATTCTATCGAGAATTCTCTCATTCCCCTTCTCTCTGGAGGATATATCCTTTTCAAGGAATTCTGCCTCTGCCTCATTCTTCTTCATGATATCAAGGTTTTTTTCCAGCAGTTTTTTGTCTCTGAGGTGCTTCTCAAGCTCCTTTTCAACGGAAGTGATCTCAATATCTGTCGCTGCAATCTCGTCCCGGGTAACCTTCTTTTCTATTGTAAGGTGCTTCTCTGTCAGGGGGCGGCCGCATCTGGGGCATTTTACACCCTCGTTCAGTTCCTCCAGCCCTCTGAGATATTCTACACTCTCCCTTCTCTTCTGCCTGTATGCCGCAAGGGATCTCTCCAGCTCCATTATCCGATCCCCTGAATCCCTGAGCTTCCTTTCGGTTTCATTCTTCTTCATCAGGGTTTCCTTCAGATTCTCAAGCATCTTTCTATCCCTCTCTATTTCTCCCTTATCCACCAACCTGCCCTCATTACCTTTCAATTCAAGGAGAGTCTTCCTTATTGTTTCATATCTCTCTCCATTCTTCTCCTTATCAAGAAGGACATCCTTCCTCATCTTCTTCTCCCTGATCTGCTCAAGCTCTTTTCTTAGGGCGGAAACCTCACCCTCCCGCCTTGTTATTTCAACCCTCAGCTCGTTTATCCTTCTGTTCAGCTCCTCCCTTCTTCTCCCCTGTCTCTGTATCCTTCCGATCTCACCATCAAGATATTGAATTCTCTCCAACATTCCCTTTAACACCCTCTCCTTAATCCTTACCCTCTCTTTCAGCTCACCCATCTCAGAATTCAGCTCTTTGACCTTCCTCCCGGAATTTTCTTCCAACCCCTCCGGGTACCTCCTGAATTCATCACGATAGTTTTCGTATCTTGTTTTCTTGACCAAAAATTCCTTTCCGGCTCCATCATAAACAAGGTCAAATCTGTCCAGCCCAATCAGGGAATCAAGCTCCTGTCTGCCTCCCTTCAGGTTTAATCGGTCTATAAACTCTGTCAGCCCCCCCTGCGGGACATACAGCAGTCTGTCAAGAATTCTCTCGTTCAGGCAGTCCTGCAACGAGTTATAGACGGAGGTCGGGTTGTCAGCAGCGAGGTTTCCGTTTATGGCAAGAGAGGCAGTGGAGCTCTTATTGAGATGGAGATTCTTTTCAATCAGATAGAGATTCCCGTCTCTGCTGAATTTCAATCTTACAGTAGCGGTCTTCTTCCCGTTCCTGATCTTTCCGTTATATCTCCTTGCATCCTTTGCGAATATGAACCTGATGGCTTCAAGGATGCTGCTTTTTCCAACACCGTTTCTGCCCTCTATCTGCAACCCTTCCGATAGATTGACATCAAGCCTTTCGTGGCACGTCCAGTTCTCCAGTTCAAGGTTGAGGAGTTTCATGATATATCTATAAAATCCAATTCTCTAATATGGAAATTCTCGGCATATCCGGCTCCCATAGGAAGGGAAATAGTGAAATTCTTGTTAAAAAGGCATTGGAGGTATGCAGGGAAAAGGGTTATAAATCTGAATTTATCTCCCTGGCCGGGCTTGATATTGGGTATTATGGCAGCGAAAAAAACGACATAGAAAGTATATTAGATGCTATGGTTCGGGCAGAGGCAATAATTATTGGTTCTCCAACATACTTTGCCTCGGTTTCCGGAAAACTAAAGTCTTTGTTTGATTGGAGCCTTTTATTAAGGAAGGGCTATAAACTCTCCGGAAAATTAGGGGGGGCAATAGCAGTTGGCGGAAGCAGAAACGGTGGGCAGGAATTCGTCACAATGCAGATACATAACTGGATGCTTCTGCACGAGATGATTGTGGTTTCCGATAAGAATACCGCCCACTTTGGCGGAATCGCAGTAGGAAAGAATCCCGGGGATGTTTTGAAAGATGATATCGGGATTAAGACGGTAGAGAATCTTGCTGTGAATATTATTGAGGCTCTTGAAAGAAGACAATAAAC
>WALD01000093.1 GCA_015523055.1 Candidatus Altarchaeota archaeon | reverse complement strand
TTCTATTATAGTCCTATTAATTATTTATATTCCTGAGGTGATGTTGCTAAAATGGGACAAAAAATTTATGAAATAGATTTGTTGCAGAGGATAAAGCCAGATGAAAGAGGACATTCTATCCTGCTGTCAAAGATATCGGCAATAATTGTTGTTGTGTTGTTGTTTGGGGCTTTGTTTTTTACTGTTGGAATGGCTTCTGCAAAGACTGACGTTGGTGGAATTGATGTCACGCTTTCTACATCACCAACCGACAGAGGTGATGATAAACTCAACCTTGATGTTGGTGATGATTTTTATACCCACATAAAACTAAAAGATCCTGAGGAAAACAAAACCAATCTTGATATTCATATAGAGATAATAATTGATGGCGTTAAGGTTTATGATGATGATGAAAAGGATATAGACCTTGTTGAGGGGGAGCCATACTACATAGTCATAAGTTCAGGTAAATTTGAGAATGTGTGGGACGAGAATCTGATGAATTATAGGTGTGGCAGGGAAAACATAGAGGTGAGGATTTCGGGTGATGTTAACAGGGAATCAGATGATAATGCGGAACTTGATATAGATGGGATGGATGGTAGACTGAGGGTTGATATCAATCCCGATAATCCATCGGCTGATAGCAGAATTACGGTTACTGTTACAGATGAGGACAGGGATAAGGTGAGGGGAGCAACCGTTAAATTCACCCATCTGGGGGATAATGAGAAATGGGATGACAGTGATGATTACTGGGATGATGACACAGACAGTGATGGTGAGATTAAGGTTAGATTATCTGATGAGAGGGTTTTTAGGAGCGACCCGTATGGGAGATACCAGATAGATGTCTGGGAGAACAGGGGAGATTATTGCAAAAGAACCAGGACCATGGATATAAAGCATAGCCTCCATATCAAGGAGATATTACCCTCCAAACCGGTCGTAGGGGAGAGAATAAGGGTAAAGGTCGTTGATGAGAATGATGTAGGGGTTTTAGGGGCCATGATAACCCTGAGTTCTGCAGGATTCCATGAGACCTATACTACCGATTCTGGTGGCTATGCATCATTTACCCTGAACAATGACGGAAGTTATGTTTTGATTGCTTCAAAAAGCAAATACATCGACAGCCAGAGTGAAACTCTGGTCGTTTTTGCGAGGAAGAGTATAGGGGTGAACATAAATCCGGAGGAGCAGGAACTGAACAAGGCGATTGACATAACTCTGATGGACGAAGAGGGTAAAGCGCTTGCTAATGCCCGGGTTATAATAACAAAGCCAGATGGTACCAATGAGCCAGTAATGACGGTTCCATCCAGCGGAAGGGTGAGCTACATACCACGACTTGTGGGAACCTACACCGTAACATCTGAAGCAGAAGGCTATAAAACAACAACAGATAATTTCAGGGTGCAGAGAGCATTTAGTATAATCGTCCCGGACGTGCTTGAGGTCAACAAGAACATAACGATAATAATCAGCGACTCTTTTGGTAATCCATTGGAGGATACAATGGTTTCCATAGAGAGTACAAACATTTCCGGAAAGACCGATTCGCTAGGTAGATTCACATTCATGCTCTCTGAGCCGAAGGAATACACACTTACTATAAGCAAAGAGGGCTATGCCACCCTGAACAGAAAGATAAGCACTCTTGGGAAACTAAAGATTATCCTAGAGCCAGAGGAGATAGAACTTGGAGATTCCGTAAGCATCAGGGTAGTTGATGGACAGGGCAACTCCATACCTGCAAGCATAGAAATAACAAAACCAGATGGAACAAATGAGTTAATAACGGGGGATTCTTACACACCGAAGGTTTCCGGGAACTACGGGATAACCGCCATCAGGAAGGATTATAAGTCTGACACAGAAAATCTGGTGGTAAGGCCTGCACCACTAACACTGGAATCAAGAATAAGAGATAATACTTTGATAATCGGTGTTTCCAGCAGGGGGGAGGGGATTTCAAACATAAATGTGCAGGTTGAAACTCCCTCATGGAAGAAGGATATTGTAACAGACGATACAGGAAGGGCTACCCTCTCACTGACGAATCTGGAGCTCAGCAGTGATATAACAATAAGTGTGGATAAGGAGGGCTATGAGAAAAAAGAGATAATCCAGGAGATTCCGAGGTTTAATCTTGCCAACTACTCAATACCTCTGATATTTGGTACCATAATAGTGATAGCCATAGCAATAATCCTGATTGCCAGTAGCGGTCTTGGGAAGGGGAAGAAAAAAAAGGGAAAAAATAGCTTAACAAAGGGCAAAAAGACGACCAGTTTGAATAAGGTCTGATTCCTTTACCATCTTTTCTTATTTTGATAAACCCAACATGATTCAGCTAACTACAAACGTTCTTGGGGTCTTTGCCATCAAAAGGGGTAAGATAATCGAGAAGGTTCTGTTTCCGGATGAACCAGTAGAGATAGCAGAGAGGCTGGAGAAGATTCAGGACTCCCTCTGCAACGAGGAGATAGGGCTTATAGAGAAACTTGAGAGGACAGGAATTAAGGACATCAGAGTAGATAACCCGGGAAGATTTGAGGCTCTTGGTTCAGAAATAAGATTTAGATTAGACAGGGGGTTCATAGATCCCCTGGACATTGCATCGGAGATAGGAATTCAAGAGGAGGAATTCACCGAGCTTCTTGCAGAGGTCAATCTGGAACTGACAAAGAAAAGGCTCAGGGAGGCTGAGAGAGACCAGCTCATAGTTCAGGCCGTTTCCTGCATGGATGATCTGGAGGAGGTAAGCAACAGGCTGGTTGAACGCCTGAGAGAATGGAATTCCCTGAATTTTCCTGAGCTTAACGTGCTGATTAAGAATCATGAACTCTACGCAGAGGTTATTTCCGGGAGGGATCTGGATTCCTCCCTGGCTGAGAGAATTAAGGATGTAAGAAAGGAGAGCTACGGCTTTGAATTCCAGAAGAGTGATCTGAACATCATAAAAAGGTTTTCAGATTCAATTCTTGCATTATATTCATCAAAAGAAAAAACTGAGAGATACATTGAGGATATGATGATGGAGATAGCCCCAAATCTGGCTGCTTTAGCAGGCCCCTTGCTCGGAGCAAGGCTGATTGCAATTGCAGGAAGCCTCAAGAGGCTGTCCATGTTTCCTGCCAGCACAATACAGGTCCTTGGAGCAGAGGATGCGTTCTTCAGATTCCTGAGAACCAGAAAAAAACCACCAAAGCACGGAATTATATTCCAGCTGCCTGAAATAAGGTCAGCCCAAAAGAAGAACAGGGGCAAATTCTCCAGAACATTTGCAGCGAAGCTTGCAATTGCTGCAAAGGCGGATTACTTCAAAGGGGAATTTATCGGTGATAAATTAAGGGAGGATTTTTTAGAAAGGATAGAGAGGTTGAAATGAATTCATCGGCAAAAATTTTTTTGATATCCGGGATAATCCTGATATTTTTAATCTCTTCCTGCTCGGAGGAGTATAAATGGATTCCAGTCGGGGCGTTTGGGGGGCAGGACGACGGCGGAGATTCTGCAGCAGATGGGAAATTCTACGAGCCGAGGAGTATGGATATAGGCTTTAATGGAACCATCTATGTTCTGGATACGGAGAACGACAGGTTCCAGGTCTTTGATTCAAACTTTACATGGCTGGAAACAGAGGGCGGCCTTGACCCCGACGGAATAGAGCTTGGAAAGTTCCAGGACCCTGAGGGGATAGCCGTCAGGGTTATTGACGCCAACATAAGCCATGTATACATAACTGACACCCGGAACCATAGGGTTGAAATCAGGTTCCAGAACTATACCTTCAACAACGAGACAAATGAAACCACGGTGAATAATTCCTGGGTTGAATTTGGTCAGAGATGCTACAGCGACTGTAACTATGACAACCATATCTACTTTGAGGGGCCGAAGGATATTGAGGTTGGTTCCGATGGCACAATCTATGTTGCTGATACGGGGGATGATAGAATCCAGATAATACACCCCGACCTTAAAGCCCCTGCCGTTATCTTTGACGGGTCGGATTCCCCCGATGGAAGATTGAATTCCCCGGAGGGAATTGCCGTAGATTCCAGGGGGAATATTTATGTTGCTGATACAGGCAACAATAAGATAAGGATTTTCGACCCGACGGGGGTGCAGCTGAGGTCATTTGGAGGCTATGGCTCTGGGGAGAGGGAATTCAACGAACCCTCCGGGATAGACATTGACGATGAAGGCCATATATTTGTTGCCGATAGGGGCAATAGCAGAATCCAGATCTTTGGTCTTTCGGGAAATTATATGACTGAGTTTGGGAATGAAACATGCTCTTCCTATATCTATGATGATGGGGGGAATATAAGTCTCCATATGGGGGGTTTCTGCTATCCGAATGATGTCAGGGTGGCTGACGGTAAACTCTATGTAGCTGACTCTGCTGTGTTTAACAATTCAGCTTAGCAGTTATTATTTGGCATCCCAGCCAAATATATATGCTCTTTCTCCATCTCCAATCACCGGCTTAGTAACAGGTTATACAACATAAACTTCCTTCTCACCTCCAGCATCATGCCCTCAACTGATGTT
>WALD01000092.1 GCA_015523055.1 Candidatus Altarchaeota archaeon | reverse complement strand
AGCATTCCAATCAAATATGAGGGTATCCCTTTTAAAAGATAATAACCAAAAATAAATCCTAGTAATTCAAAAAAAATTATTATGGTTACTATGACAAAAGACTTCATCTTTTTCCTCGTTAGAGCATACAAGGGAACTATCGTCACAATATTCTCTGGCACATCCTGAGCTGCAATCCCCTATATCATATAGTGCAATCCTCCTGGGTTTTTTTATTAATCCAACTAAAGAACCCGGGGTCTGTCCCGCGAAGATTAGAAAAACTACAGTCAGAATCTCATCCATTTTTATTATCTGTGCCTATCTTATCCTGAGGGGGGTTGGTTTACCCCGGAGGGCATCATTCGCAACACCTGATTACTGCCCTCACTCAATTCCCCCTATAAATAAATCCTACTCATACCCGAATTCTACCCTCGTCTGAATTCTACTCATTCAACGATATCAACCATGATTCTATGCGCCTGTTTCCTGCCAACTACGATTCTTGAATCAAGAACCCTCAATATTATTGGCCCTGAAATATCATTTTTTAGTATATTCATTGTTGCGCCCTCGTACAGGCCCAGGTCATATAACCTTTGTCTCAAACCCCTCCTACCCGATATAGAGCTAATCCTTACCCTCCCCCCGCTTTTAACTGTGGCCAGGGATACAGCCCTCGTTCCCCCATTCGGTCTCTGAACCATCGGTAATGGGCCAGCTACTGGTCCAATTCTTGACCTGTTCCTGAACATTTTGGTTATACCCTGACTATAATGCCTGATGCCTCCTCTTTTCTTAAGGAAAGATGATAACCCTTTACCCTCACATCTATTGGGTCGCCAAGAGGTGCGACCCTTTCAATCTCTATATCTGAATCCTTTATAAGGCCCATATCCAGTAATCTTCTATGTAATGCCCCCGAACCCTTTATTCTTATAATAATCCCTCTCTGTTTTGGTTTCAGTTTATTTAGTGGAATTTCATCCGGCATTTTCTATATTATTATACCTCTTGCAGTTAGGTCAATAAATGGGAATACCCAAAAATATTAGGATAATCTAATGAAATTCTAACCTTTACGATCACATTCCGGCACATCCCCCGTTTTACAGTAGATCTCAAAGTGTTCCAACCATTTTGGATTCGGAGGTGCTCTTTCAACAAACTGGACAAATTTTGTCAGCTGTTCTATTGTTTTTGGGTCCAGATGATGCTCCATATCACAGGCATTTTTCTCTGCAATATCCTCAGGGACCAGGATTATCTGTAATAATCTCTTAAGAGTGTTGTGTCTTGTCTTTATGGATCTACCTATCTTCTCACCCCTTTTTGTAAGTGTTGTTCCTGAATATTTTTCATACTTTACCAGTTCTTTATCTCTTAGTTTCGCTAACATTTCTGACACAGACGGCGGCCTTACCCCCAGCTCTTCTGCTATGTCCTTCACCCGGACATAACCCTTCTCCTTTATTATAGAGTAAATTGCTTCCAGATAGTCCTCCTCGGTTTGTGTTAGGTCCATTTTATTATTTAAGCCCAGACCGGCGGCTTTAATATCCTAAATCCAATCTGCAGAGATCCCTGTTATCTGGGATATTATTGTTACCAAGAACCTTAATATCCCCGGCATTATCTTCCCCCGCAAGAATCTTAAAGACACCCAAAATCTCAGAAAGAACAATCATATGAATTCTCAGGTAGATATTCTGATTTATGGTTTAAAAAGCAGAATTCGTAACCTGGGTGGAATTCCCAATGTAGAAGAATTCAATCCTTGCAGTGACTGAGTCCTTTAGAATTTCAGAAAGAATAGCTTTTATTTTATGAATTTATATTCATAACATGCCACGCCCAAGAAGGTGTAGGAGGGTCGGATTTGAGCCTGATGTATGTTTATTCAAGCCTGTCGGAAGAAGAATATTTGAGCTCAAGGAGTCCATTCTGACACTGGACGAGTTTGAAGCCGTAAGGCTGAAGGACCTCAGGAGAATGGATCAGGAGGAGGCAGCAAAGAGTATGGGAATCTCACAGCCCACCTTTAACAGGGTTCTGAATTCTGCAAGGGGAAAAATCTCTGATGCCCTTGTAAACTGCAAGCTCATAAGGATAGAGGGTGGCGACTACAAGATAGTTGGGGGATTGGGAGTCGTGAAAGGGGAAGACAGCCTCAGCCTGTCAGGGTTTAAGATTACCCCCCAGATAATTAACGCTCAAAATGGAAATAAAGCTACCCTACGGTGAAAGGGAATTAATGGTTAATGTACCAGATGAAAATCTGCTGGAGATTCTAAAGCCGATGGAATTCAGTATTAACAAGGATGCCGAGACAATTATCCGGGAGGCACTTGAGAACCCGATAGGGACCGGTAGGCTTCGTGAAATCGCCAAGGAGGGGGACAGAGTTGCAATAGCGGTTGATGACCACACCAGGCCCTGTCCCACAGACAAGATTCTTCCTCCGTTGCTTGATGAACTCTATGCAGCGGGAATAAGGGATGATGACATAACAATAATCTTCGCTACGGGAAGCCATCGTACCGTATCCAACGAGGAGGCGAAGAGGCTTCTCGGTGAGGGTATCTCCTCAAGAATAAAGCACATAAGCAACGATTGCTGGGCTGACGACTTCGTCAGCATAGGCAAGACATCCAACGGAACTGAGATATTGATAAAGAAGGCATTCCACGACGCCGACCTGAGGATACTGACTGGCGATGTTGAGATACACTATTTTGCAGGCTACGGCGGTGGGAGAAAGTCAGTCCTCCCCGGAGTTTCCAAATATGAGACGATCCAGAGCAACTACCAGAAAAACTTTTTTCATCCGGATTCCAGACCAGGTAAACTTAGCGGCAACCCGATGCACGAGAGCATGACTGAAGCTGCGGAGATGGCTAATGTGGATTTTACAATAAACATAGTGCAGACAGGAGGGAAGATAATAGGGGCATTTGCCGGTCAGTTTGACGATGTCCTGAGAAGGGGTGCAGATCTCATCAATAGGGTATACAGGGTCACAGCCGGGGAAAAGGCGGATATTGTCATTACGGCGGCAAACGGAGCCCCCCATGATATTGATCTCTATCAGGCTTACAAAGCTATCCACCTTGCTCTGAGCGTCATAAAAGAAAAAGGGGTCATAATTCTTGTTGCCGAATGCAGAGAGGGAGTGGGCAACGGAGTTGGGGCCCAGAACTACGAGGACTGGATGAGGAGATTTGGTACAAAGGAGGAGATGGAAGAGGAACTGAAAAAAAAGTTTACCATTGGGGGGCATAAGGCTTACTACCAGCTCAAGGCTATGGAGAAGGCCAGTATAATTGTCGTTACTGATATGCCACGGGATGAGGTTGAGAAGATCTACAGACTGGATTATGGCAGGAGCCCGGACGATGCCCTGGCGAAAGCATTTGATATAATGGGTAGGGATGCGAAGGTAATCGTAATACCGGACGGCCTCACCACCTTGAGCAGGGAGGAGCAAGATGAATAAGGGTATTGATAAGGCCAAGGCAGATATAGAAGAAAGGATGAAGAGCGTAAAGCATAAGATAATGGTAATGAGCGGTAAGGGCGGTGTTGGGAAAACCACAGTTGCCGTTAATCTTGCGTTCGCCCTCGGGATGAAGGGTATGGGTGTTGGTTTGCTTGATGCCGACATTCATGGGCCCAATGTTCCAAAGATGCTGAATCTGGAAGGCGGTAAAATTCAGTCAAAGGGGGAGGGCATAAAACCCGTAAGCTACTCTCTGGGAATGAGAGAGATAAGGGTCATGTCTATGGCCTTCCTGCTTGAGAAAGATGCTCCCGTTGTGTGGCGCGGTCCTCTCAAGATGAAGGCAATCCAGCAGTTCCTATCTGAGGTGGAGTGGGGGGATCTGGATTATCTCATAATTGATCTGCCTCCCGGGACAGGAGACGAGCCCCTGAGCATAGCACAGCTCATCACGAATGTAAATGGTAGCATAATTGTCACAACCCCGCAGGATGTTGCTTTGATGGATTCCAGAAGGTCAGTGAATTTCTCAAAGGTGCTTAAGGTACCTGTTATTGGCATAATAGAAAACATGTCCGGCATGAAATGCCCACACTGCGGGAGGGATATCAATATCTTCGGCTCCGGGGGTGGAGAAAAGGCAGCCAGAGAAATGGGGGTAACCTTCCTGGGGAGAATTCCAATTGACCCAAAGATAGTGAAAAACAGCGATTCAGGGACACCCTTTATCATAAAAAATCCCGATTCGGAATCCTCAAGGGCATTTAATGAGATTGTGGGTAAGATAAGAATGATAGAATGACCCCCTTCTGGGGGTTTTTAAGTTTTGAATATATATTCATAACAATATAGGTGATAAAAATGCCAGCAGGAGATGGAACAGGTCCCCGTGGAGCGGGACCGATGACAGGAAGGAGAGCCGGTTATTGCTCCGGTTATTCAACACCCGGTTATTCAAATCCGGGTCTGGGATATGGTCCCGGAAGAGGCTCTGGAAGGGGAAGAGGATTCAGGGGGTTCCCGGCCTATGGACAGGGATTCTACGGTCCGGCGCCGGCCCATAAAAAACCCTCTGCAGAAGAGGAGAGAACATATCTGAAGAATGTGATGACTGATCTGGAGGGGCGGCTGAAAGAGATAAAGCAGAGACTTGAGGAGTTGGAGAAGGAAAAATGAAGATTGCAGTTGCAACGACCAGAGGCGGCCTGGATGATCAGGTATCCTCCGTATTTGGAAGGTGTCCTACCTTCACCCTTGTCGAGACAGAGGGCAATGAAATAAAGGACGTTGAGGTAATACAGAATGAATTCTCAGCCGTTGGCGGGGGGGCAGGAATTCAGGTTGCCCAGTTCATAGCCGAGAAGAAGGCAGAGGTGGTAATGACCGGGAATTTTGGTCCTAATGCTGCAAGAATTCTGTCCCCTGCAGGAATTCAGATGGTGCAGGTGCAGGGCAGTGTAAGGGAGGCAGTGATGGGATACCTTAATGGAGAGATAAAGTCAGTTTCTCGTTCAACTGTTGATGACCACTTTGGAATGGGTTCAGGACAGGGCAGAGGAACAGGTCAAGGTCGTGGCAGAGGAATGGGTTCAGGACAGGGCAGAGGAACAGGTCAAGGTCGTGGCAGAGGAATGGGTTCAGGACAGACTTTGAGAAAATGAAGGTTGCAGTACCAAGCAACGGGAATAGGGGCATTGAGGAGCAGGTGGGTGAGCACTTTGGAAGGGTACCTGCTTATACCCTCTACGATACAGAGTCCGGAGAGGTTGAGGTTGTTGAGAATACAAGCAATCACATGGGTGGCTCCGGCTATCCCCCCGAGCTACTTACAGGTAAGGGTGTTAATGTGATGATATGCTCTGCTCTGGGTCAAAGGGCTATAAACCTGTTTGAGGGATATGGGATAAGGGTTTATGTAGGATCTCATGGCACCGTGAAGAAGGCAATTGAATCCTGGAAGCAGGGGAAATTGCAGGAAGCTACTGATAAAGATGCATGTTCAAGACACGCATTCAGAGGTGAAAGGCATGGTGATTAACGATGCAGCATGCAATGAGTGATGTCGAAAACTTCATAGATTTCTGCACCAGTGAATTTGGCAGGAGATTAATGGATCAGGAGGCAGAATATATCCGAAAGGAACTCCAATCCTGCAAAAGAATTCTTGATGTTGGTTGTGGGATAGGTTCAATTGAACAAAGACTTCCGGAATTCAATATTACAGGGATTGACAGTTCTGATGAGATGCTGCAGGAGGCCAGAAAGGGGAGCGACAAGGAATTCATTCGTGGTGATGCGGGAAACCTGCCCTTTGAGGAAAACTCATTTGACGGAATTTTTTATCTAACCAGCATAGAATTCCTCCCCGATTATAAAAAGGCACTGGAGGAGGCGTCCAGAGTCCTTAAGGACAGAGGAAAATTCCTGGCCATGATCCTGAACCCGGATTCTCACTATTTCAAAAACCATACCAACAAGAAAGATTCATACTTCAACAGGGTAAAGCACCGGAATCCTGGGGAGATAAAGGAATTAGCCTCCAGATACTTTACAGTTGATGATGAATACTTCCTGGGGATCAGAGATGAGGATACATTCCCCACGCATGAGAAGGAATATGCTGCACTCTATGTATTGAAAGGAATGAAAAAAGAATGACGACTTGGAAAATCCGGGGAGGGATAACCAACACCAACGGAAATTTCATAGAGTTATTGGAAAAAGGCGATAGAGGGTCCAAGAAATGACAGATCTGGAGATAGAGGTATTTACCTCCCCCACATGCCCTCATTGCCCTGCAGCGATTAAGGTTACGAAGGAGATTCTTGATAAGAATCCGGAGTTGAAGGCAAGGGTTGAATGGAGAGAGATGAATACGGCAAAGTCACATGCCAAAAGAAGGGCAAGGAATTATGGAATCAGAAGCGTCCCCACAATAATCCTGACAAACACAAAAACCGGAGAAAAATCCGGTGTGACCGGTGCTCCGAGCAGTCGGAAATATCTCAAGATAATCTATGATGTTCTGGGTGAGGATATCCCCCGGAGCAACCAATCAGAGGGATCAAATTCCAGTTCATTCATATCAAGATTCAAGAACCTATTTGGGTGAAATGGATAAGAAAGAGAAGATAGCCGTTGTGGGGGTTTCAAGGAGCAAAAAGAAGTACGGCTTCAGGGTCTTCAAGACACTCCTTGATCACGGCTTCAGAGTGTTTCCCATAAACCCAAATGCAGACAGGATACTCAATCAGAGGGTATATCCCAATCTGTCCTCTCTGCCGGAAAAACCCGATCTGGTAGTTACTGTTACTCCCCCGGATATAACGGAAAGGATCGTGGATACCTGTATGAAATTAGGCATAAAAAAACTGTGGCTTCAACCCGGGTCAGAGTCCGTGAATGCCATAGAGCGGGCAAAAAATAACGGATTGGATGTAGTATATAATGCATGTATCATGCTTGAGTCACAGGTTTCATGATATAAGAATTTCCTCAGGATTTATAAGAATTCCCCCAGAGTTATATAATGACAAATTCGGGCAGGCGAGAATGGATGAAGAATTCAGGCAGATAAAGAATGCAGGGAGGATTCTGGGCATTGGAGAAAGCGCAACCCTGAAGGAGATAAAGGCTGCCTATCGGGAGCTCAGCAAGAGGTATCATCCCGACATAAGCAAAGAATCCGGGGAGAAGATGAAGGAGATAAATGCAGCGTATAAACTCCTGATGGACTATTGCGAAAGCTACAGGTTTTCATTCAGAAAGAAGGAGGTTGAGGACTTCTACTCAAGGTATATGAAGGGCTTTCAGGAAGACTGGATGTGGAGCCCTGTAAAAAGGAAGGGGGAACAGAAGAGACATGATTATCGCGGAATTTAGTGTAATCCCTCTGGGGACAGCTGATGTTGGTGTCAGCGATTATGTGAGAGTAGCTATTGATGTGCTGAAGCGGCGGAAGGTGAGGGTAAAACCCGGGGCAATGGGAACCGTGATAGAGGCGGAAAGTGTGGGAGAGCTGTTCAAAGCCGTTGAGCTGGCTCATGAAGCAGTATTCAGGGCAGGGGCCGGGAGGGTAGTCACCGAGATAAAGATTGATGACAGGAGAGACAAAAATGTATCAATTGAGTCGAAGATTAATGCTTTGAAATAATATTGAGATGAAAATTACTCTTATCTATGATAATGAGGTTTATCGGGAAGATCTTAAAGCTGATTGGGGATTTTCCTGCCTTGTAGAGGTGGATGGAAGGAGAATTCTTTTTGATACCGGAGCTGATGGGAAGATACTCCTCGACAATATGGAAAAACTCGGCATAAAGCCAGAGACTATTAATGAGGTATTTATCTCACATTCGCATAGGGACCATACCGGTGGTCTGGGTGATTTTCTCAGGGTGAATAATGAGATTACAATATACTCTCCGTCCTCCTATCAGCCGCCGCAGGCAAAAGAGATAATCATGGTTAAAGAGCCAATCCAGATACATCCTAATGTCTTTTCCACCGGGGAATTAAACGGAATAGAGCAATCCATGGTGGTGAAAACAGGGAAGGGGCTTGTTGTGATTGACGGTTGCTCTCATCCCGGAGTAGGAAATATCCTTCAGGCAGCATCCCGCTTTGGAAGGATATATGCTCTAATCGGCGGTTTACACGGTTTTAGGGAATTCGATGTACTCAGGGATCTAAGTATGGTCTGTCCCTGCCATTGCACTCAATTCAGCTCAGAAATAAAATCCTTATACCCGGAGAAGTATATCAGTGGTGGAGCAGGAAGGGTAATTGAAATTGAGTAATAAGTTTTGTAAATGGTATGGGGTCTGCCCATTAAAGAGATTTTATGAGGAAGGCAGGGTGGATAAGTCATGGATTGAGAGGTATTGTAAGGGTAACTATAGGGCATGCGTAAGATACAAAATGGAGGAGGAAGGAAAGCCCCATCCTGATTGGATGCTTCCGGATGGCAGAATCGACGAACGGTTGAGGAATTCAAGCAGATAGGTTTGCTCTGGACATAAGATGGATGAACTGGAACAGATTAAAAGAGAGATAGGGTTATGTTCCAGATGCAATCTTTCCAGAACAAGAAAATTTCCGGTTCCCGGAGAAGGTAATCCTGATGCTAAGGTTATGTTAATCGGTCTTGGTCCCGGTTATCAGGAAAACCAGCAGGGAAAACCATTTGTTGGCCCGGCAGGAAAATTCCTGAACGAGCTGCTTGAATTAGCCGGTCTAATGAGGGAAGATGTTTACATTACAAACGTTGTCAAATGCTATCTCCCGGATAATCAACCAACCCCTGCTCAGATTGATGCATGCTCCCCCTATCTGGATAGACAGATTGAAATCCTTAAACCGGAGACAATCATTCCCCTGGGAAATGTAGCAACCACCTATATTCTCCGGAGATTTAAAATAATGCCTGAAACAATAGGGAGAGTTCATGGAAAGAGTATTCGGCACAGTAATCTCCAGATGCAACCTGAGATTATTCCGATGTATCACCCGGCCTCTGCCCTTTATAACCCGGGAATGAGGGAGATCCTGAGAGCAGACTGGGAAAATCTGAAGGGAATTCAGAGCTATTGACGTCCTTGATCGGATTCAGATAATCTGAACTTTTATATGTTGGATATATATCCTTAATCATACCTGAAGTGATGATAAAATGCCAAGGGGAAAAGGAAGAATGGGAGGCTTTGGTCTGGGTCTGGGTGGTGAGTGTGTCTGTCCGGCGTGTGGGCACAGGGTTGCCCATCAAGGAGGAGTACCGTGTAACCAGCAGACCTGCCCTAAATGCGGAACACCTATGACGAGGGCAAGGTAATCAAAAGAGAGGTGATCAGATGCCTGGATTTGATGAAACATGCTCTCTGGGAAAGGGATCTTTTACCTGGAGGGAGAGGGCTACTGCGTTCTTCCTGCAGAGTGGTTTCAGATTGTGAGAGGGTGAATTCCAGCGGGATGAGGATTCTT
>WALD01000091.1 GCA_015523055.1 Candidatus Altarchaeota archaeon | reverse complement strand
TATACTTTCTGAGTATCTGATTAGAAATAATTGACTTTAGACCCATATGCTTAACATCTTTAGATGATTGAGTGCGATACTTAACCGCAAAATCAGCTACCTGTTTCGCTTTTCTCAATTCATCTGAGAAGTCCCTATCATGTTTCACTTTGTAGGTTAAGATCATTTTCCTTTTTGCTCCTCAAACATTGAAATTCATCTCAACGATAAATCATTTGAGCTTTCTTTCAATTTCATTGTAATTTGTGAAAGTTAAACCCCCCGATACTCGTTGTGATGGTCAGTCCTTCTGATGGTTGGGGCCGGAGGGATTTGAACCCTCATCAGCAGGTCTCTTCAAACCAATACGGTTCAGACCTATTCTCTCCTCATAGCCATAACGGCTCAGCGCTCCAGCCTGCTTTTCTGGAGCCCACCAGGATGCCAGATTACCCTACGACCCCTTTTTAGAATAGGATATTAGGACTCAATCCAAAAATAAGGAGAGGGGAGGTGTCCCCCCTCCTTATCAACCTTCCCCCTCTGAATTCTACTCCTCCTGGAATTTAAGTAGCAGGAATTTCATCACCATGTCGATAGTCTGGGCTGGATATTAGGACTCAATCCAAAAATATAGAGGAATGCAATGCGAAATCTGTGAAAAGGAGATAAAACAGGGTAAGAGGATTAGATTAGAGGGTTCCATAGTTGTTGTATGTGAGGAATGTAGCAGGTATGGAGAGGTTGTGGCAGAAACAGAGCCGCCTGAACCGAAGCCTGTAATTGCAGAAAGAAAGGCAGGGGTGGAAAAAAGACCAGAATTTAACCTAGATATAACTGAGGAGCTTGTTGATGATTATGCAGAATTAATAAAGAGTAGAAGGGAATCCCTTGGAATGAAACAGGAGGAGCTTGCGAAAAGGATTAACGAGCCATCCTCTCTGATTCACAGAATAGAGTCAAAGAGGTTTGAGCCCGGTCCAGATGTAGTAAAGAAAATCCAGTTGGTTCTTGGGATAAAACTAATGGAGAGAACAGGTTCTGGGGAGTTGGGGGGTATGAAGGCTAAATCCCTTGATGAATTAACTCTGGGCGATCTGGCTATCATCAAAAAGAAACAGAAAGAATGAATTTTTGGATAATATTCTGGATTAGTTTTATTGCAGGAACCTATCTTCTGTGGAGGAGTAATGTCGACAGATACTTCATAGTATTCATGATAAGAACGAGGTATTTTTTAGGGGTTATAGATAGGATTGCCCAGGCAGCCCCATCACTTTGGAAGTTCCTTGCAGACTGTGCAACAGTATTCTCATTCAGTGGTGTTGGAATCGCCTATCTCTCCAGATACAGGAGATTTAGCAGGAGTCTGAACCTCATATTTATCCTGCTTGGAGGTCTAGCAATTATTGGCCTGAATCAGGATCCTGTAATTTCCATTGTAATGCTATCAGCCATTATCCTGGTTACATTCTACCTCAGCAGAAATCCAAACCAGATGCTTGATTTCCTTTTCGGCAGCCTTCTCATCTCTATCATATTCCTGCGGATTCCGACAATGCTTACATCTCTTTTCGGTTATTCATGGCAATTACCGCCATGGCTTGCAATCCTGGAGGGTGCCTTTGGGGTAATTCCCCTGCTGATAGGGGCATTTATCCTTCAGGGCTATCAGATACTGTTCCTTGGCTCAAGTCAGGCGGGAATTGCTCCCGCCGTTCCGGGAGAGCAGGGAGGGGAGATAGGGCTTTCGTTCTATGGAACAGGGCTATTTATCCCGATTGTATATGCACTTATAGCCCTTTCGGTTACCATGGTTTCCCACGAACTAGCGCACGGAATTCTCGCGAGAGTCCATAAGCTAAAACTCAAATCAACCGGGATACTTACCCTTGGCATAATTCCCATAGGAGCGTTTGTTGAGCCGGATGAGGAAGGAATGGAAAAAAGACCAGGCATTGAGAAGATGCACATTCTCGCTGCAGGTCCTTTTGCAAATTTCCTTGTTGCTATTGTCTCCGCATTCCTGATGCTCCTTTCCCCAACATTCATTCTTCTTTCCTCCGGGATGGTTATGAACTATCTCCAACTGGACTCGGAGGGTATCCTGGTAGCCTCAACCACTAATGGGTACCCTGCTTATGGAGTTTTAGACCAGGGAAACATTATCTATGGGATAGATAATAAATCTGTAAGAAATGCCACCCTCTTTACAGAGAAAATGAGGAGTGTGGAGCCGGGAGACAATATAACACTAAATACAAGCAAGGGTATGTTCACAATAACGGCAGCGGAAAATCCTGATAATCCAGAGAGGGCATTCATAGGTATCTCATGGCTTCCATACAACCAATTAACGGGGTTTATCCTTCCACTGATGAATTTCCTGTTTTGGTCATTATTCTGGATTTTCTTTATAAATCTCAATATCTCTCTCGTTAATGTGTTGCCTATGGCCCCCTTTGACGGCTGGAGGATGCTGAAGGAGGTCATGCGCACCTTTGATGTGAGTGAGATAAGGGCAAGGATGTTTGTAAGGAGCGTTCTGGCTCTCATGATACTGCTCCTGCTGATAAACACCCTGCCCATCTTCACCAGCGTCTTGAATTCCATCCTTGAGTTTTTAGTGTAGCTCCTTCCCCATGTAGGTTCCTGTTCTCCTGTAGCTGAATTTTCTGTAGTAATTTCTTGCCCCAATTCCAGAGGTGACGAGAATTCTCTTCATGTCGAATTCCTCCCTTGCTATACCCTCTGCATTACTCAGGAGTTCCGAGCCATACCCGCGGTGCTGCCACTCATAACCTGGAGGTTCTCCGATCTCGACCATTGGGCCATAGACATGTAGTTCCCTCACAAGAGCTGTCCTGCTGTCAATCTCAGGCATGAAGGGCATGAACGGGATTCTAAGCCGAAGAAATCCTATGAGTATATCCTGCTCCCTGTCCTCAAATGAGAGGAATATCTCAGTCCCTCCACTGGCTTCGTAGTCCCTTCTGGTGAGTTCTATCTTATTGGGCTGAATTCCTTTCGAGAGAAATCTTCCCACCTCCCGGCACCTGATACAGGAGCACTTGATCCCCTCCTCTTCCATCCTCCGGTAAACCAGCTCGCCGAGGTTGCTAGATTTTATGCCAGCATCTACAAGGTTGGAGGGGATGTCTCTCATTATCCGCATGGTCCGAACCCAGGGAGGGATTGTCTTCTTGACCTCCACTATGAGGTTGATTGCCTGTTCCAGATTGATGGGCTCAAATTCTCCCTTCTTCCAGAGGTCATAGTATTCAGTGCCTTTGAGGACAAGACAGGGATATATTTTAATCATGTCCGGCCTGAATCTGGAATCTTCAAAAATCTTTCTGAACGCCTCAAGGTCAAGATCTGGATTATAGCCAAGAATCCCCGGCATGAGATGATATGCCACTTTAAGCCCGGAATCTTTCAATTCTTGCGTTGCTTCAATAACGTCCTTTACTGTATGGCCCCGGTTTACTTTTTTATAGACATAATCCGATGGATTCTGGACGCCTACCTCAACCCTTGTAACGCCAAATTTCAGCATGAATTCTATCTGCTCCTGCCTGGCCCAATCCGGCCTCGTCTCAAATGTAATACCAATGCACCTCACCTCTGAATTCTCGTTCTGTCTCTGAATCTCCCCAATATAATGGAATTCTTTTTCTCTTTTATTATACTT
>WALD01000090.1 GCA_015523055.1 Candidatus Altarchaeota archaeon | reverse complement strand
GCCACTGTACTCTCTTTTCTTCAGTGCTGGCATCTTATATTAGAAATGGGTATGTATATTTAAATATTGGGGGACTAATAGAGAATATGTCAAACAGCTTCAGAGCAGTGGTATTGGTTCTTCTTCTTTCCGCTTCAGTCTCGGCAGACCACATAGAACTGGGTTTCGTTTTCCCGGAGCCTGTCGCATATCAGGGTAATGGGGGGATTCAGTATGATGTCCAGGGAACGGAATTTACTGCCGTTCCCGGTGAGCCAAGGCTGCCGGTGAGAAGAGAGCTTGTGAGAATCCCAATCAATGCTGTGCTGATGGATGTAACCCCCTATGAAGTGAGGACAGAAACCATAGGGAGCGTTAAGAATATTGCAATATCAAAACAGCCTGTAATCAAGACTGCCTGCAGGAATTCCTCCTCATTTACGGAAGCGGGAATTGTCCGTGGGAATTCCCCGGCTCCTGCATCAGCACGAATTCAATCTGCATCTGTTTTTCCTGATAAGGTCTACTCCTTTCGTGTGTTGGGAGGTTTTGATGACTATAAGATAGTTTCAGTTTCTGTATTCCCTCTTCAGTATGATGGTGGCAAGCTGCTATTCCACCGCAGGGTTTCATTGAGGATTGAATACGAATCTCCTTCAAGAAGAATAACGGACGGTTCATCAACCATAATGGGTCGTTCATCAACCGGAAAAAACGGAACGAAATACCTGATAATCACCGATTCGTCGCTGAACTCATCCCTTCAGCCCCTGAAGGAGTGGAAGACAAAGAAGGGAGTCCCTGCGGAGATATATTCGGTGCAGTGGATATACCAGAATTACAACGGAACCATGAACTATGTTTTCCATTCAGGCACCGGATATGACAGAGACAACTATCTGCAAAGGACTCTGAACCTGAGCAATTCAACCACTGCCAACCTGACATTCTCCACTAAATTTAACATAGAGGAGGGCTGGGACTTTGGGTATGTGGAGGTTTCGCTGGATGGGAAAAACTGGAGTCAGCTCAAAGGCAGATATATGTCTGACTACAGGGAGCCGCAGGCTTATGTCGGGACGCCTGGTGCCTATTCCTATACCGGAACCAGTTCTTGGGTCCGGGATTCTATAAATCTGAGCAACTATACTGGAAAAAATATCTATCTCAGGTTTCACTATGTTACCGACACTCACGTCAGTTTTGGGGGGTGGTGGCTTGACAACATCTCAGTAAAGACAGAACATGGAATTCTCTTCTCAGCAGAGGGGAATTCAACCGGGGGGTGGAATACCTCTGGATTCAGCGTAATGGATATAAATGCCTACGAGAATCCTCCACAAAAGCTGATCAGGGATTTCATCACAGACAAACATACTGAGGGGGCAGAATGGGTCCTTCTTGCGGGGGGTGATGACCTGATCCCATCATTGAGGGTGAGCAGACTGTGGTATCTGGGTGATAATGATAGTGTGCCAACTGATTATTACTATAGCTGTCTTGACGGAGACTGGAACAGCGACTGGGACCCAAACTATGGAGAGAATGAGCACCCCGATGTCGGGGATGAGATTCAGGACTGGATCCCGGACATATATGTCGGAAGGATTCCTGTCTCGACAGCATCAGAGATGAAGAATATTGTCAGCACCATAATTGAGTATGAAAAATCCCCACCCATGAACAGTAGCGAATGGTTCTCAAGAGCACTCCTCGCGGGGGGCGTGGCTGATGATGTAACCGATGACGCGTATCTGATGGAACTGCTCAGGACGAATCTACTGGAGCCGGAGAATTTCTCGGATTATAGGCTATATTATTCAGGCACTTATCCCAGAGATGCCCAGCTAACATATCCTGCTTTCGAGAAATACATTGGCTATGGGAACTCCATTATAACCTGGGTAGGTCATGGATTCTATACAGAGGCATTTCCATGCCCGGATTGTAGTGCCTTCGTTGATCTGGAAACCAGCCCTCTAAATGACGGGATGCTACCGTTTGTTTATGCAGATTCCTGCATGACGGGGGCATTTGACCAGACAAACTCTCTTGGCAACCATGTCTTGAAGACATGGGCTATCGGATATATCGGCTCTTCAAGGAGCAGTTATTACTCAGAGAAATGGAACCTCAGTGATGGATTTAATCAGGACATGCTCTACAGGTTCGTTGAACAATTCCTGAACGGCAGCTATCAGCCGGGAAAAGCAATAGCAGAGATGAAGGGGTGGTATTACCTGAACCAGTGGCCCCTTGATGATAGCTGGGGCGGTGGCGACGCCTCAAAGAAGAATTTACTCCAGTATACCCTCCTCGGCGACCCGGAGATTCCAATCTGGACATCGGCACCGGAGAATTTTACCGTCGGGCATCCAATTGGAATTTACCCCGGAGAGAATTCAATAGTCGTAGATGTTAATGACTCGTCCGGCGGCCCTGTAGATGGCGCGAGAGTTTGCATTCAGGGTTCCGGTATCTACAGTTATGGATATACAAATTCCTCAGGCAGGGTAGAATTCAAGGTCTCTGTGAACAGCAACAGGACGCTAAATCTCACCGTCACCATGCACAATTTCATTCCTTATGAGGCAAACATTTCTGTCATTACAGACAGCGATCCGCCAGAATGGGACTCAACCATTGGAATTCAAAGAGTAACCCCCGGCGACGGTTACGTAACGGCGGAATGGAACAGCTCATCCGATGCCTCTCAACCGGTTAGGTATAATCTTTATTATGATACAACGAGGGAATGGCTCTGTCAGTGTCAGAATGTAAATATCAGCAGGATTCTGCAGACGGAATTTGACCTTGTTGTCCTTGATCCCGACGACCTGAATTCCTCTCAGGTAGAGGAACTGAAGAGTGCAGGGAAATTCGTCCTTGCCTACATAAACATAGGCCGGGCCGAGAACTGGCGGAGCTACTGGAATTCCTCATGGGAGACCGGTAACCCTGAATGGCTGCTGGACGAGGCAGAGGTGGATGGGGTGTATTATGTGGACTACTCCCTGCAGGAGTGGCAGTCAATAGTCCATGATTATCTTGATGAAATCAGGGCAAAGGGCTTCTCCGGGGCTTACCTGGATAACATCGAAACAGGATACCAGAGGCATGAATCAAACCTATCTGACCCCCGATATGAGAATTGCACAAGAGAGAATATGATGGAATTCATCATGAATATCTCCCTCACTCACAGGTCAGGGAAGTTTTTAATCTTCCCACACAACGGCCTTGATATCGCCTTGAATCTAACCGATTACATAGACGGCATTGTAGCTGGGGGGGTATATTATTCTGATACCGGCAGTCCCGTGGGGGCTGAGCTAACCGGCTGGAAAGAAGCCATCCTGAACAATCTGACAGACAAAGGAAAATTGGCGCTTACGCTGGATTATACTGAAAACCAGACTGAGATTGATTTAGCCTACAACAGGTCCCTGGGTAGAGGTTATGTCCCTTATGTATCAGTGGCAGCCTTGGACCAATTGATAATAAATGAAGGCCACGAGCCGAAGCCGGTAGCGGAAACCGGAATAAAGATTAAGAACGCGACGTGTCCCTATACCGTGCAAAACCTGACAAATGGAATGATATACTACTTCAGCGTCCGGGCAGAGGACGCGGTAGGTAATGAAGACACCAATAATGTAGCACTCTGCGGGGTTCCGTTCCAGAATTCAGGCTGTGGTCTGAGTGGAGATACAAACTGCGACGGAAGAGTTTCTGATTTTGAGCTTCTGGATTATATCAATCAGTGGTCCAATGGCAAGATAGGGGACTTTGACCTTTTAGAAGCGATAAATAATTGGATGAGCTGGTCTTCCGCATAAAGCAAAACCTCAAAACCGCGTTACTGCGAGATGGGCCCGGCCGGATTCGAACCGGCGATCTTCGCCTCGTAAAGGCGACGTCATAGCCAACTAGACTACGGGCCCGGGCAGGTTTTATACTATTAGATAGAAATTATTAAAGATGAAAGAGAGAATACCACGGCTTACGGTAGATGCGATAATTCTGAACCGGAAGAGAGATTCCATAGTGCTGATAAAGCGGAAGGCATACCCTTTCATTGGGACATGGGCACTCCCTGGTGGCTTTGTTGAGTTCAAAGAAACTGTCGAAAAGGCAGCAATTCGTGAGGCTAACGAGGAGACCGGCCTAAACATTGAGATTGAGAGGCTGGTTGGAGTATATTCTGATCCAGAGCGCGACCCCAGGGGCCACACTGTCACTGTTGCCTTTCTTTGCCACAGGATCAGTGGAGAATTAATCGCTGCCGATGATGCATCCGAAGCTAGAGAATTCAAACTCAATAATTTACCCAAGATGGCATTCGACCACCGTAAGATGGTGAACGACGCCCTTGATGTCTGAGAACTATTCCTCCCTCGGTACCTCTTCTGCCGGAACCTCCTCCCCAGCAGCTTCTTCAGATGGTGATGATTCCCCTGCAAGAAGACCTACATTCTCTGCCTTGGGACCCCTATCACCCTCAGTGGAACTAAAGGAAACCCTATCTCCTTCCTTTATATTCACACCCTCTTTCAAACCAGTCGCATGCACAAAATACTCATTTCCATCATCCCCGGCAATAAAGCCGAATCCTCTTCCTCTATTAAAAAACTTCACTGTTCCTTCCATTTTAATCTACTCCTTTTTATATTATTTCTATTTTATATTATTCCTAAGTATATTTATATCAGCCTTAATATATCATTTCATTGGGATATATATTCCGCAAGGTCTACCATCCTTGTTGAGTATCCTGTTTCGTTATCATACCAGGATACCACCTTAACCAGGTTACCCTCTGTGACATTCGTGGAAAGCAGATCGGCGATGCTTGAATAGGGATTTCCATTAAAGTCCACTGAAACAAGGGGGTCCTCTGTATACGAAAGAATTCCTCTCATTTCGTTCTCGCTTGCCTTTATCATGGCTGAATTCACCTCCTCTTTTGTGGTGTCCGTTTCCGTTTCGACAACAAGGTCTATAAGAGATACATTGGGGGTAGGCACTCTTATTGCCATACCATCCAGTTTATCCTTCAGTTCGGGAATCACGAGCGATGTTGCAAATGTTGCCCCCGTTGTTGTTGGAATCATAGACATTGCCGCAGCTCTTGCTCTTCTGAGGTCTTTGTGCGGCAAATCCAGAAGCATCTGATCCGAGGTATATGCATGGATGGTTGTCATAAAGCCCTTTTTTATACCAAAGTTGTCCAGAAGAACCCTCGCTACCGGGGCAAGACAGTTGGTAGTGCAGGAGGCATTAGATATAATCTTATGCTTCTCCGCATCATAGTCCTTGTGATTTACTCCCATAACTACTGTCCAATCGGGATCCTTTGCCGGGGCGCTTATTATAACCCTGCCGGCTCCGGCAGTCAGGTGCTTTGAGGCATTCTCCCGGTCTCTGAACCTCCCCGTGCACTCCATCACTACATCAATCCCCATGTCCCTCCATGGAAGGTCTGCTGGATCTCTATTAGACACCACTTTTAGCTCCTTCCCATCAACCATGATGGAATTCTTACCTGCCTGGATCTCCCTATCCCATGTCCCATGAACGGAGTCGTGTTTCAGGAGAGCTGCAAGGGTCCGGGCATCGGTCAGGTCATTGACAGCGACAAATTCTATATTCTCCCTATCAAAACCTGCCCGGAATACACACCTCCCAATCCTTCCAAAACCGTTAATAGCAATTTTAACCATAGAATCACCTAGTAATATGCTAATGATTAGGAAGGAGTTAATAAAATGGTCGTGAAATTCTATATTCCTGATGGGCATCTGGAGAAGTTCGCATTGAGGGTGTTTAAGAGGGCAGGCTTCAAGGTTACTATCTCAGAGAGGGGCTATAATCCGGAGATAGATGACAAGGAGATAGTGATGAAGAGGATAAGGCCGCAGGACTTCCCCTTTGTCCTCTCTCTTGGTAAGGGAGACCTTGCAATCACCGGATCTGATATAATCCGGGAATTCAGGTTGAGATACCCGGAGGATGGGAAAAAGATCCAGGAATTGCTGAACATGAGGATTGGCAAAACCAGGCTCTGCGTAGCTATCTCTGAGGAAATTCTTCCGGGTGTGAATTCAATCCAGGAATTTAAGAATTCTATGGGGGAAAAGAAGGTTGTCGTAGCAACGGAGTACCCAAACATTGCCAGAGACTATCTTAATAAAAACGGGATAGATGCAATAATCAGAAAGCCTGCCGGCAAGACGGAGGCATGGATTGTCCCTCCGATGCCCGAGGCTGACTTAATCATTGAAACCACAGAAACCGGAAGAACGCTCAGGGAGAATAGGTGCAGGATCATAGATACAATAATGGATACCTCCTCATTCTTGATAGCCAACAGCGACAGCCTGAAGGACAATGGAAAGAGAAAGAAGATTGACGAGATTGTTCAGCTGTTTGATGGGGCATTGAGGGGCCAGGGGAAAGTCAATGTTTATATGAATGTCCTGAATCCAAAGGATCTGGGTAACGTAATCGGGATTCTGGAGAAGTATGTAGCTCACCCGACAATAAACAACCTTGAGAGAGGAGGCTATGATGTCTTTGTCGTCATTGACGAGAAGGAGCTAAAATACATACTACCTGAACTCAAGAGAAAGGGCGCATCCTCAATAGTTGTATCGGACACGAGGATGATGGTGGAGTAATCCAGGCAATGTCCGGGGAACAGATTTAACCAAGGCTGTCGGTTTAATAAATCTGTCCCTTCAGATTCACCGTTCTTCCCTTCTTTATTGTGCGGATTTTGGGTCTTGTCGTCTTCTTTGTGCTTATGTGCTTCCTCCTGCCTCTGCTGAGGTTCTTCTGTGCTGCTCTCAACATCTTCCTTTTCTCGGAGCGATGTTTTTTCCCCATAGCCTCTTTGATAATAAAGTGAACATTCAGCGGATCAACTGAGAGGTCATACC
>WALD01000089.1 GCA_015523055.1 Candidatus Altarchaeota archaeon | reverse complement strand
GTATTGGGGGCATTAACAGAACAGCCCATCGGTGTAATAGCGGGGGGACTAATCGGAGCATTAGCCGGGAATTACTTTGAGAAGGAATCGCTAAGGAAAAAATAAAAACCTAGGGGGTGCCTAACTCTGGGAACAACAAACATTTAAAGGATAAAAACAGAAAGGATAACACAATGCCAGATGGAGACTCTCTTAACACTATAAAGCAGATATTATATGTTATTGTTGGGATATATGGTTTCTTTATGTTTATACAGCCAGAGAGATATAATCTGCCTTTACCAGAAAACCTGATGCCTCTCAGTCCATTAATTGGGTTAATTTTGTTTATTCTTGGTCTCTATTTGATACTTGAAGATAGTTAGCTATGGACAAGAAGACCACCATAAGAAAAAATAAAGTAGATTTAGAATATCAGTATCTACTACAAGAAAGAAATGCTGTGTTGATTGCTTTACCTGCTATTCCCATAACTATCTTGAATGTGCTTATTACAGTTTTCAAAGCAGATTTAGTTTTTTCTACAGTTGTGGCTGGAATATCCGTACCTATCATACTCCATTTCAGAAAAACGATTGAAATTAAAATAAAAAATAAGATAAAGGAGTTAGATAAATTCTAACCCCCCAAACTTTTCTCCAACATTTTTTAGACAATAAATATCCCACCCTTTTTGACTGATTCAATCTCCGGTAGATACCCCCCCAGAATCACGAATTCCCCCCGCAAGGAAGCCCACCTGCTTCAGCGGTGGGAGGAATTGCAAGTCTTTTATATGCTAAATCTAATACCTTATCAATACCCTCGGAGCGATTTTTAGTCAGTATTCCGGGAGCGGATTAAGGGGTCAGCCGAGTCGTCCATCTTCGTGAAGCTCTTTGGTCTGCGACCGTTTAACGAGCCGAAAGACTTAAATTGTGGTGATTGGCAACAAGCCCTTGAACAAGCCCCCCGTGCTTTAGTCAGGGGGTAGCTGACCATTCAACCTCCCCGGTAAAGACCTCAGCCGCCGGCCCTGTGAGAAACACCCTCTCTATCTTCCCGTTCTCAATCTCCATGCCGACTCTCAGATCCCCGCCTTTTGCATGGAAGAGAATCTGAGCGGAGTCTGTCATTTTCTTGAGCCGGATTGCTACCGCCGCTGCCGAAATACCCGTTCCGCAGGCGAGGGTCTCGTCCTCAACGCCCCTCTCGTAGCTGCGGATTCTGAATTCATTGTCATTAATCCTCTGGACGAAATGCACATTCGTTCCGCCGGGGAATTCCCCCGTAGAATTCCTTATACTCCTCCCGATGCCGGTGACATCCACCCTGTCAATCTCCCCGTAGAACAGAACTGCATGTGGGTTCCCCATGCTTACTGAGGTGATATTATACCTATTCCCGTCCACCTCTATCTCCTTATCCACGAATTCTACCACCGGGCGGCCCATATCCACCCTGACCTCACGCACAACCCCATCCTTTACGGTCAATTCAGGGACTATCCTTCCCGCCGATGTTTCAATATCCAGTTTCTCCTTTCGTATGTCTGTGTTCTCATAGAGGTATTTCGCAAAACAGCGAATTCCATTGCCGCACATCTCCGCCGTGCTTCCATCAGGATTATAGAAGAGAAACCTTGCATCCAGCTCGTCGGAGTGCTGGACAAAGATTACCCCGTCAGCCCCGATGCCAAAGTGCCTCCTGCACATTCCTACCACGAATCCGGGCTTTTTATCCCCGGGGACAAGAATCCTCTCAAACTCGTCTATCAGGATAAAATCGTTCCCGCTGCCCTGCATTTTGATAAACGGAATTTTCATCTTTATAACGATAGACCCCTCCTAATATGCCTTCCCTTTTTTCTCTATCCTGAATTTTGCAGTATCTGCCACTGCCATTACAGCCATAACGCCTGCCTGAATCGGGTCAGAAACTATGAGGTCAGCCGCCTTCGGGACCGAACCCGCCATCTTTAATGAAACCACCGGAATTCCTCTACCCTGTATCTCCTTCACCGCCCGGGTGATATCCCCGCCCATCAACGACCCCGCAAGAATCAGAATCCTTGCCCTTGGTAATCTTGCCACCGCTCTTACTGCCTCTGCTGTCTGCTTCTCTCCAACGAGAGGTATGGTATCAACAGAAATCTTCTCGCCCCGGAGGTTGTGCCTGTCTGCCTCAGAGATTGCCCCCTTCGCTACCTCAGCAACCTGGGCTCCTCCCCCTATAACAATCACCCTCTTACCATAAATCCTGCTAAACTCTGGAACGGTACTGATTGAAACAACCTTATCCAGACCCTTCAGGTCGTTAATGAGCCTGTCAATCTCCCCGGGACCGCCTATCTCAAGATACAGGTGAACCGTCTTTCCCTCTCCCAGATACTCCATGTCCTCTATATTCCCTTTATGCTCTGCTATAACCCGGCTTATGCTATTCAAAGCCCCGATAACATTCTTCAGTTCAATCCAGATTGCGTTCCTCATGACATAAATATACTGAATTAGAATACTATATTATGGACGACAGGGATCTAAAAGCCTACAGGGAGGCAGGAAGGATAGCTTCCGGGGTTAAGGCGTGGAGCAGGACGCTGGTTAAGGAGGGTGCAGGTGTCCTCGGAATTGCTGATAAGATTGAATCCCGGATAAAGGAGGAAGGGGGAGGGATTGCCTTTCCGGTCAATGTATGTATCAACGATATTGCTGCCCACTACGCCCCGTCCTTTCAGGACAGGGGCATTATTCAGAAAGAGGATGTAGTTACTATTGACATTGGAGTTCATATTAACGGCTTTATTGCTGATACTGCCTATACCCTTGACCTCTCCGGGAATTACGGCAGAATGCTTGAGGCAAACGAACTTGCCCTGAAGAATGCAATCTCTCTGATAAAGCCGGGAACATCTGTTTCTGATATAGGGGAGATAGTCCAGAAAACCATCACCGATGCGGGTTATAAACCCATAGAGAATCTAACCGGGCATGAGGTAAAGCAGTATGACCTCCATGCGGGCCTATCAATCCCGAATATCAGGGCTCCCTATGACCGGGAGCTGGAGGAGGGCATGGTTATTGCTATCGAGCCATTTGCAACGAATGGTTATGGCAGGGTTATAGAATCAAAGAAGGCCGAAATATTCTCCTTTCTGGAGGAAAAACCAACCAGAATGAGGGAGGCGAGAATTCTGCTGAAGGAGATTGAACCGATCAAGGAATTCCCCTTTGCTGAGAGATGGTTTGCAGAGAAGATGAATCCCCTGAGAATGAGTCTTGCTCTCAGAACTCTGGTGGCAGAGAAGATTCTTGAGGCACATCCAGTCCTGCACGAGAAGGAGAAGGGCATCGTGAGCCAGTTTGAGCAGACGGTGATTGTTACCGGGGAGGGATGCGAGGTGACGACTGAATAATACAGGGTTTCTGCCCTTCCAGGAAATCCACTGCCCAATTTAAGGAGGAAAACAAGGAGTTAAGCAGGTCCCTTGGCGTAGTGGAAAGACCCGGGGTGGTGGGAAGGGAAAAAACAGCAGATATATAACCAAAAAAGCACTAAATATATAACCGAAGCCTTCAAATACTAAACTAACGAAAGATATGGCTCTAACCCTCAAAACCCCCGACTCCGCCGGAAAACTGAAACTGACAACCCTGGCAGTAATCATAGCATCAGCCTCATCCCTGTTCTTCATATCATCCCTGAGCATCTCCGGGG
>WALD01000088.1 GCA_015523055.1 Candidatus Altarchaeota archaeon | reverse complement strand
TTTATTTTATTCTACATATCAATAACATCAGCTTATATAATGATATTTCTTATATAGCATTTATAAGATATACCATTTAATAGACATATTTCAAATATTGGAACCTTGATGTGAGACTTCAGAGGAGGGAGATTAGGCACTGCCCCCGGAAAGAGCAGAGAATTCAAACCCCCAGCAATCCAATCACCCTCTCGTGAATCTCCCTATTCGCGGAGCAGACGAATCTGAGCCGTGTGTCCTTACTGAGTGGGGGATCCAGCGGCTTTCCGTGATCATCGGTAATAATGGCTCCAGCGTCCTCAGCTATCCTCATGCCCGCCGCATGGACTATGGAGAGGCCGTTCCTGAGGTCAATGAAGCACTGATGGGCTCCGCTGGCTATGTAACAGAGAGCTACTGCATTAGCTCCGAATCTTCGATGGTCCTTGAATCTCTGGATTGTGGAAAAGAGTGCCTCACAGTCGTCGGAGAGGTTGCAGTCATACTCTACAATGCACCTCTGAATGTCTGTTTCAGCAGAAGTATGAATTCTCTCATTATTCATAAAGGAACCCTTTCCCCTGACAGACCAGAATTCATCCCCGTTTGCAAGGTCTATGACATAGGAGTGGGTTATGTCGGAATATCTCCTTCCCCCGGCCGCCGAGATTGCAAGCCCGTAGAATGGCACCCCCCTCAGGAGGTTATTTGAGCCATCCAGTGGGTCAAGAACAAATGTGAGGTCCCCTCCCTTTAGTTCGACCTCTCCCCTCTCCTCCGTCACCAGAAAATTTCCCAGCCCGGACTCGTTGAGGTGTTCTATCACCGTGTCTTCAAGAACCTGATCGGCTCTCATAGTATTCTGACCGCCAGAATTCACACCGACAACCTCCGTCGGATTATCAATTCTCCTGAGAACCTCCCTTGCCTGTCTGCCTATGTCACGAAAAAGATCTATAATCTCCATACCGATTATACTTTGGATTGAAGATTAATAAGTCACTCAGAGTCCAAGAATCTCCTCAATAGCAGAGAGATATTCCTTCAGCTCACCAATAGTTCTGTCGCCCATGTGGGCTATCCTGAATGTCCTGTCTGCAAGCTTTCCATAGCCATTGGCAAAGACATAACCTCTGTCTGCCAGCTTCTGCTTCAACTCGTTGCAGTCCACCCCCCTTGTGTTACTGATACAGGTTACGGTATTGGAGCAGTACCTCTCCTCCTCTGGAAACAAGGAGAAATTCTTCTTTGCCCACTCTCTTGTCAGGTTGCCCATCCTCTCATGCCTCCTGAAGCGGTTCTCAAGCCCCTCCTTGTTTAGAATTCTATCGAGCTGGTAGTCCATGGCACGAAGAAGAGGGATTGCTGGGGTAGTGGGGGTCTGCTCCTTCTTTAGATATTTCTGAAAGGTTATGAAATCAAAATAATAGCCCCTATTCCCAACGGATTTTGCCTTTTCCATTGCCCTGTCGCTTACTGAACAGACAGCAAGTCCGGGGGGGAGAGCCATTGCCTTCTGAACTCCGAAGAGACAGACATCTATTCCGAGCTTGTCCACCTCCACCTTAATCCCGGCCATTGAACTTACTGTATCAACCAAGAATGAAACATCGTAGTTCCTGACGACCTCTGCTATCTCAGAGAGTGGGCTTGTCACCCCCGTGGATGTTTCGTTATGCACCATAGTCAGGGCATCATACTCCCCGGTTGAAAGCATTTCGTCCACCAGTTCAGGGGTTACGGCTTTGCCCCAGTCCAGGGAAAGGAAGTCGGCCTCCTTCCCGTTACTTTTTGTTATCTCATGCCACCTGTCGCTGAATGCCCCGTTGCCTATATTCAGACATTTTTTATCGACGCAGTTCCTCACCGCTGCCTCCATAAGACCCGTTGAGGATGAAGTGGAGAGAAAAACGGTATTTTCAGTAAACATCAGTTTCTTGAGCTTCTCGATAGTGCTCATCATAATGCTGCTGAATTCTCTACCCCGGTGCCCTACCATTGGCTCGCTCATCTTCGCAAGAACTTCGGGACTTACATCAACCGGGCCTGGAATAAAGAGTTTTTTTGCCATATTACTTTTATACATAGGCTACAAAACTTAAATATGCTGTCAAAGAATCTAATCCTGACCCTGCTAATCCTGGTTTTATCAGCAAGTGTTGATGCAGAAATTGATTATTTAACCTTAGAGTGGAGATACAATGCAGGGGGAGGGATCACCAGCATTTATCTCTCAGATTTAGACAGGGATGGATACAAAGAGATTATGGCAGGTTCTTATGATGGGAATATATATCTCCTAGATAGAAAGGGAAACCTTAGATGGAGGTATTATGTATTCTGTCCTGTTTATTCTGTCCATGCAGCAGACCTGAACTCAGATGGAAATGAGGAGATAATCACGGGGTCCTGCCGACCGGTGCATGTTCTAAATACCAGCAGGGACCTGAGATGGAGATTCACCACCTCCGGTAAGGTTAGATATCTATCTGCAGAGGATTTGGATGATGACGGGGATAAAGAATTGATGATTGCTTCTGATTCCGGAAGAGTGAACAATTTCTATGTCCTCGATAAAGATGGCAACCCCCTCTGGAAAAAAACCTTTAGAGGGGCTTATCCCCAAAGCGTTTATGTAACGGACCTGGATGGTGACGGCCATAAAGAGGTCCTCATTGGAGCCGGTATCCTGTCGGTCTTTGATAATGCAGGAAATAAAAGATGGACATACAAAACCGGCGGTAGGGTTGCATATCTGTCTGCAACAGATAAAGAGATATTTGTTGGATCGTACCCCTATCTCTATGTTCTTAATACAAATGGCACACTAAACAGGGAATACAAAACATCCGGAATGGTCGAGAGCGTTTATGTGACGGATCTGGATAACGATGGAACTGACGAGATCATAGTCGGTTCCGATAAACTCTACCTCTTCAATAAAGATGGCAATCTTATCTGGGATTATGATACAGGCAGTGATATCCACCTCGTCCATGCAGAGGACCTGGACAAGGATGGATACAAAGAGATCATGGTAGGTTCGGATAGGGTATATATCCTCAATAGAGACGGAAACCTTGAATGGGAATACCCCACATATCGCTCCGTTACAGGACTTCAGGTAGTGGATCTGGATGGAGATGGCTACGATGAACTCATAGTCGGATCCATGGATCACAATGTGTATGTTTTCAAGGTCAGGGGTGTCTATCTCAAAGAGCGGAAGAACGAAACAAAATCAAAAGAGGAAATGGAGGCGGAGGTTGTCTCTACCACAATCCCTGAGGAGGGTATCGAGAATCAATCTGATATTAGTCCCTCCCCAGAACCAGAGGCTACTCCCTCCACAGGGGTAGATTACACGGTTTATCTTCTTCTCCTGATCATTCTATCCTTTGCAGTATTCCTCCTATCAAGGAGGAGATCTTGAATTTTGATAAGATGCCTTGATTCATGGAAAAATTCCTTAAATCCGAATCAGGGAAAGCCAGAGAATCCCAGATCAGGGGGATATTCATGAAAAGGGGCTCCAGCGTAAAATCTGGGATCTTAGAGGAGGAGGAATTCGACCTGAGAGAAAACAGAGGGTAAAGAGGAGGGAATAGAAATCTGGGATCTGCAGAGAATAAACAGGGAGAGAACTAAACCCGGGTTAATCAGGCCTGTCTTTAGGCTATTTATATAGGACATACCCATATAGTAAATGTTTACTATAGAAGGTAGCTACTATGGTTGGGGATCCTGTCACGGGGGATGATTTTTTCGATAGGGAAGATGTAATGAAGAGACTTGATGTATTTCTGGATAGGTTTAAAAGAGGGAAAAGACAGAATGTGGCTTTAACAGGATTAAGAAAAATCGGAAAAACATCAATAATCTTTGAACTGGCTAACAGGAGGAGGGATATACGGTTTGTTTATATCTACCTGGAAGAGAACATGGGTGTAGAAAGATTCTCGTCCCTGGTTTTCAGGTCCCTGCTGGCCAGTTCTCTGAAGAGTGATGAGGATTTAGATGAACTGCTAATAAAGGCCATAGATGTTTGCCCAAAGACCGCGAAACATATCATGAAACTCAGACATGTGAGTGATAGGAAGGAATTATTTGAAGAGACAATATCGCTCTTTGAATTATCTGCCATAGAGACCAACCCCGTGGTTGTATGTATAGATGAATTCCAAAGAATTCTCAATATAGGGAAGTGGACTGTGGATATCTTCAGAAAACGCATCATGCAGCAAAAGAGTACCCTATATCTGCTTTCCGGTTCTGCAGTAAGCCTGATGATGAATCTCCTCGGTGTAAGAACCTCCCCTCTGTTCGGACATTTTAGGGTAATGGATGTTGGAAACTTCGCCTATGCGGATTCAAGAGCATTCATCATAAAAAAATCAACAGCTGGTGCAATAGTGATAAATGAACTGTACACAAACCTTTTAATCCATCTTACACAGGGAAATCCCTTCTACCTCTCCCTTTTTATAGACGAGATAGTAATAAGATGCAAACTCGTTGGGGTAAAACAACCGGACAAAGATATTATTGTGGAGGTTATAGAATCGCTGGTCTTTTCATCGAATGGTGGGATATATCTGTATCTGAAGGACCTGATAGATGCATCTCTCGGTAAAAAAGGGAAGGGTTATGTCAACACCCTGATTGAGATAGCGAGTGGAAATAACAGTATAAGCAAGATAGCAAAAAGTCTGGATAAGAAAATGGAGAACCTGACGTACCCCTTACGAAGGTTGATTGAGGTTGACCTGGTTTATAAGCAAGAAGGGAGGTTCTTTATAAATGATCCATTACTTGAGTTCTGGTTAAGATACGTGTATCCTCTAAAGGAAAGGGCGATAATTTACCAGGATGTCGAGGTCAGAATTAATGAATTTAGATCCCAGGTCTCCCAAATGATCTCCGAATTCAAGACTGAATTGGGGAAAGCCAGAGAATCCCAGATCAGGGAGATATTCATGAAAAGGAGATTCAGCGTAAAATCTGGGATCTTAGAGGGGGAGGAATTCGACCTGATAGCGAGAAAGGATAGGGGATTATTCCTGGGAGAATGCAAGACGGGAAACATAACTCTCAGGGAGGTTACTATGTTTATAAACAAGATCAAAAAGGTAGAGAGAAAACAGAGGGTAGAGCGGAAGATCCTCTTCTCTTTCTTCGGAATCACCGAAAAGGCCAGAGAGTCCTGCAAAGAAAAAGGAATAGAACTCTGGGATCTGCAGAGAATAAACAGGGAGAGAACT